>JBOHYW010000021.1:0-29096 GCA_050738155.1 Rhodanobacteraceae bacterium | reverse complement strand
ACGTATTGCTGGTCCCAGTAGATGCCGGAGAACAGCGGCGAATAGACGCTGCGCCCGTCGATCAGCACCAGCAACTTGTTGGGGAAATTCTGTGCTGACTGATTGCCGCTCAGGCCGCGCGAAGTGACGATGTAATTGCTCGCGCTGAGCTGGAACACGCCGAGGTTCGGCGCGAGCCGCAGGATTTCCGGAAGCGTGGTGGCGCCGGAACGCATGATTTCATCGTGGGTGATGACGTACACCGCCGCGGGCGCGTCGGCGAGCGGCTCCGGGTTTTTCGCCACCGAGGTGACGACGATCTTGCCGAGGTCCTGCAACGACAAGTTGCTCAGACTCTGCAGCGAGCCCTGTGAAAATGCGGTGCCGGCCCAGCCCACGAGGAACAACAGCATGCAGCCGTGGACCACGAACCTTCGCGTGGGCCATGCCAGGATGGCTTTGCCGGATTCTCCCCATCGCATGGGATATCCCCTGATGCCGTGACGGGCGCTGCTCTGGTCCGAGCGGTCTGCGTAGATCAAATCGCAGGCCGAGCGGATTCGTCAGAAAGCGGATTATGCCGTGTCCGCGGGTTGACGGGTGAACCCTGCCGCCCGGGAAGCGACTGGGCCGCCAGCTGGCGGCCGTGAATCCGCGGCGGCGAACGGGTGATTCCAGCGGAATCCGTCCATGCACAATCGCCGGCAACACGATGCCTTTCGGCTCTCAAATACCTTCATCCCGTCCAGCCCGCCGAAACCGCAGGACGCGAAACCGTCTTCGACGGAGGCATCCCGGGACGCATGACGAATCGGCTCGTCGGTCGGTCAAGGGAGCCTCGAAAAACCTCAATGCCGCGTCATCCTGGCGAAAGCCGGGATCCATTTGATCCCGCACAACGGTAATTGGATCCCGGCTTTCGCCGGGATGACGAGCAAAAAACCAGTTATTCGAGAATTCTCTCAGGTGATGACGAGCGAGGGGATTCGTCGCGAGCTGTGCGGGCAATCATCGATGTACTGCGCGGCTAAAGCGCCTCAACACTCGATCACGTTGACCGCAAGGCCGCCGCGCGAGGTTTCCTTGTACTTGTCCTTCATGTCGCGGCCGGTATCGCGCATGGTCTTGATGACCTTGTCGAGCGAGACGCGATGCTTGCCATCGCTCTTCATGGCCATGCGCTGGGCGTTGATCGCTTTCACCGATCCCATCGCATTGCGTTCGATGCAGGGGATCTGCACCAGCCCGCCGATCGGGTCGCAGGTGAGGCCGAGGTTGTGTTCCATGCCGATTTCGGCGGCGTTCTCGATCTGGTGATGGCTGCCACCGAACGCTGCGACCAGCGCAGCGGCCGCCATCGAACAGGCGACGCCGACCTCGCCCTGGCAACCGACTTCGGCGCCACTGATCGAGGCGTTTTCCTTGTACAGAATGCCGATTGCGCCTGCCGTGAGCAGAAAATCGACGACGCCTTGTTCGCTCGCTTTCGGGCAGAAGCGATCGTAGTAATGCAGCACCGCTGGCACGATGCCAGCCGCGCCATTGGTGGGCGCGGTGACGACGCGACCACCAGCGGCGTTCTCCTCGTTGACGGCCAGCGCGTACAGGTTCACCCAGTCGAGCACGCTGAGTGGATCGCGTAGCGAGGCTTCCGGGCGTTCCTTCAATTCTTCGTACATTGCCGGCGCGCGCCGTTTGACGTGCAACCCGCCCGGCAGCTCACCCGGCGAACGCAGCCCGCGCGCGACGCAATCCTGCATGGCTTTCCAGATGGTCAACAGCCCGGCGTGGATTTCCGCTTCGCTGCGCCACGCTTTTTCGTTTTCCAGCATCACCTGCGCAATGGTCATGCCTTGCTCGTCACACCATGCCATCAATTCGTCGCCGGAATGAAACGGGTACTTGAGCGGCGTGGTGTCGGCGATAATGCGGTCGGCCGCGGCCTCGTCGGCGTTGACCACGAAACCGCCGCCTACCGAGTAGTAGTCGCGCGTGACGATCGTGACGCCCGCGGCATCGAAAGCTGTGTAGCGCATGCCATTGACGTGGTACGGCAGCTTCTGGCGCTTGTTCCAGACCAGATCGGTTTTCTCGTCGAACGCGATGTCGCGCGTGCCGTGCAGGCGAATGTGCTTGTCGGTGCGCACGCGTGCCAGCAGCGACGGAATTGCATCCGGGTCGATCCGGTCGGGCCAGTTGCCTTCCAGGCCGCACAACACCGCCTTGTCAGTGCCGTGGCCGCGCCCGGTCATCGCCAGCGAACCGTACAGTTCCACGGTCACCCGCGCGACGCGTTCGAGTTCGCCGGTTTCCGCCAGCCAGCGCTCGACGAAACGCGCCGCCGCGCGCATCGGCCCGATGGTGTGCGAGGACGACGGCCCGATGCCGATCTTGAAGATGTCGAAAACGCTTACAGCCATGTTGCAGGCAGCCAAAGTGACAAAGTCGCTATTCTACGCGTTGGTGGAAAGCCGCGATGAGGGACGGCTTTCGCTGCGGGGGACGTCGCCACCGGGCATCCCCCCGAAGCCGCCTTTCGGCGGCTTCGACCCCCTTCCGTTGGAAGGGGGTGAACAAGTCGAGTGTTACGCTTTGCCGGCTCCCGTCTCCCGATTCCCATGCTCATCCTCTACCAACGTGACGACTGCAAGCTGTGTGACGAAGCGGTCGCGCTGCTGGCCCGGCTGCGCGTACCGGACTTCGAAAGTGTGTGGATCGATGGTGATGTCGAACTGGAATCGCGCTACGGCGAGCGCGTGCCAGTGTTGCGCGATGAAGCGAGCGGCGATGAACTCGGCTGGCCGTTCGATGCCGCGCGGCTGCGGGAATTCCTCGCTGCCGGTTAGGACGCCCCCACTCTCGCCGCCATCCCGGAATCGCGAAACGGCCATGCGACAGACTCGCCGGGGTGTCGCTCGACCGCCGGTTGCGGCATCATCGCGGGATCGATCCCGAAGGGGGACGCTGCATGCTCACCGCCCTGTTGTTGGCCGGGTCGCTCGCCGCGGCCCCTGCAGCAACCGCGCCGGCGCGTGTCCCCGCCACGCCGACCTTCCGCAGTTACGGCATGGCCGAGGGCCTGCCTTCGGCACAGGTGTACGGCGTCACCCAGGATCACGCGGGCTACCTGTGGATCGGCACGCATGCCGGCCTGGTGCGTTACGACGGCCATGCCTTCCAGGTTTTCCGGCACGACCCGAAACAACCAATGTCGTTGCCGGCCGACGATGTTTCGGCACTGCTGGTCGACCGTACCGGACGGCTCTGGGTGGGCGGTGAAGGGACCGGCCTCAACCTGTACCAGCCAGCGATGGGCGGTTTCAGGCACTGGCTGCATTCCACGCACGACACGTCCAGCCTGTCCGCCAACGACGTGATGGCGATTGCGCAGGATGTGTCCGGCGCGCTCTGGGTGGGTGTGTACGCGGGCGGGCTCAATCGCCTGGCGACCGACCACAAGGGCTTCGCCCATTTTCGTCACCACGCGGGCGATCCGGCCAGCCTGGCCTCGAACAACGTCATGGCGCTGGCACCAGCGCACGACGGCGGGTTGTGGATCGGCACGGACGCCGGCCTCGACCGCATGGACGCCAACGGCCGGATCCATCTCATCGCACTGCCCGCTGCCAAGCATGCCACCAGCGTGTGGCAGTTGAGCCCGGCCGGTGATGGCGTCGACGCCGCCACCAGCGCCGGGCTGTTCCATGTCGATGCCGCCGGCCATGCCTCCTTGATCGGTCCCGCGAAAGAGGCGCTGGCCAGCCTGCGCGGCCGGCACGGCGGGCGGTGGATCGCCGAACGTGGTGGCTTGCTGCACATCGAGGCGGACGGCAGCATCCGCCACGACACGCCGATGTCGGGCGTTCCCGGCAGCCTGCCGGGGCATCTGCCGGATGGGCTGTTTCGCGATGACGAAGGCGGCCTGTGGGTGTCGTTGCTGGACGGCGGGCTTGCCTACCTGCCGCCGCAGTGGCACGCCTTCAGCATGTACCGCCACATCCCCGGTGATCCGGCCAGCCTGACCAACGATCGTGTTCGCGCGGTCGCGCTGGCGCACGACGGCACGATCTGGGTTGGCGGCGCGCGCATGCTGGATCGGGTCGATCCGGTAACCGGAACGGTGCGGCACGTGGCCGTCCCCGGTCTCGATCACATGTCGATCGCGGCACTCGCGGAAGACACCTCCGGGCGCTTGTGGATCGGCAGCCATCGCGGATTGTTCGTATGGGACGGCAAGCACCTCACCGCGGTGGCCACCGGCAATCCCGCGCTGCGCCACGGCGTATGGCGGTTGCTCGCGACCCGTGATGGCGCGATCTACTTCGCCGGCGTGGGTACCGGCGTGTTCCGGGTCGACCAACGCAACCTTGCCATCGCGCCACTCGCGCCGCCCGACACCAGCACCGCCGCGCAGGAAATCGTGCAACTGCGCGAAGCGCCGGATGGCTCGGTATGGGCCGCCAGCCACGCCGGGTTGACGCGACTCGCACCGGGACCGGGCGCATCAGGATTCCGGTTCGTCCCGGGTGTGGCGCACGGCGAGATATTCGCATTCGCGTTCGCGCCGGACGGCACGCTGTGGGTCGCGCAGGATGCGGGCCTGCAGCACTATCGCCTGCAAGACGGGCGTGCCCACCAGATAGGCGAGGTCGGCCCCGCGCAAGGCTGGCCGGATACCAACATCCTCGGATTGCGCACCGGGCCGAACGGCCGCGTATTCGCACTCGGCACGCGCAACCTGCTGGTATACGACCCGCATACGAAGCAACTGCACGCGTTCGCGACCGCCGAAGGCCTGGCCACCACCGACTTCACCGGCAACGCCTTGCTCGCCAGCGGCCACGGGCAGTTGTTCGCCGGCACCCTCGCCGGGTTGATCGGCATCCAGACCGACGAGCTGCCGCGGCGGCTGGCAACACCGAAGGTCACGCTGGAATCGGTCACGATGCGCCGCAACGGGCATCTGCTGACGCTCGACGCGTCGCAGCCCATTGATCTCGATTGGCGCGACCACGACCTCACCGTCAGCGCGCGGGTGATGTCCTTCATTGATCCCGCGCGCAATCAATACCGCTTTCGCTTGCAGGGGTTCGATGCCGGCTGGGTAACCACCGGCACCCGCGACGTGCGCGAGTTCACCGTGCTGTCCCCCGGCAGTTATCGACTACTGGTCAGTGGGCGCGTCGGCGATGGACCATGGAGCGCGCCGATGCAGGCGTTTTCCCTAAATGTGGCGGCGGCCCCGTGGGCCACACCGTGGGCGCAGATCGGCTACGTACTGGTCGCAATCGCGTTGATCGCCTTGGTGCTATGGGCCGCACGCCGGCGCATCCAGCAACAGCACCGGTTCGCGCTCAGCGAAGCCCGCCAGCGCATGGCCGAACAGGCCAACACTGCGAAATCGCGCTTTCTCGCCAACATGGCGCACGAAATCCGCACGCCGCTGACGGGTGTGCTCGGCATGACCGAGTTGCTGCTGCACACCCGCCTCGACGAACGCCAGCATCAATACGCCGATGCGATCCGGCGCTCGGGTTCGCTGTTGCTGCGGCAAGTCAACGACGCACTGGACGTCGCGCGCATTGAAGCCGGCCGGCTGGAACTGAGCCTCGCGCCATTCGACCCTGCGACTATCCTCCGCGAAGTCGCGGATGCCGACGCGGGGCTCGCCGCGCAGAAACAATTGATCATCGACGTCGTGATCGCACCCGATGCACCGCGCGCGGTGCGCGGCGATGTGTTGCGCGTGCAGCAGATCCTGTTCAATCTCACCCACAACGCGCTGAAATTCACCACCCACGGCGGCGTGCAACTGAAGCTGGAACGCAGTAGAGACGGCATCGCCTACAGCGTGATCGACCAGGGGCCGGGCATGACGCCCGAAGAATGCGCGCGCGTGTTCCAGCGGTTCGAACAGGCCGACTGCGGACGCCTGCAACGCGGCAGCGGATTGGGGTTGGCGATCAGCCACGAACTGGTCGGTCTGATGGGCGGACGCATCGGCGTGCAATCGGTACCCGGCCGTGGCAGCACGTTCAGCGTGCACCTGCCATTGACGATTTGCCAGGCGGAATTCCTGCCGAAGGCACTGCCACCCCGGCGTGCGCTCCCGACATCACCCGAAACCGGCAACGAAGCCCGCCCCGTGCGCCACGTCCTGCTGGTCGAAGACGATCCGATCGCCGGGCCAGCCATCGCCGGCTTGATCGAAACCTTCGGTTACCGGGTGACACTGGCCACGCAGGCATTGGCCGCGCTGTCCGACGTCGAATCCGGCGACGCCTGCGACGCCATGGTGTTCGACTTCGACCTGCCCGGCATGGACGGCTGCGAACTGGCCAGGCTGCTGCGCCAACGCGGCGTCACCACACCGATCGTCGCGCTCACCGCCAGCGCCCATGGCGACGAGGAACAACGCGCCTACGCCGCCGGCATGAACGCATTCCTGCGCAAACCGGTATTGCCCGAACCGCTGCGCGAAGCGCTCGATTCGGTGTTCGAAAAAGTTTCGCCGTAGCGGCGCTTGTCGCCTTGAAGGTGAAGGGGAAAATTGCGGGAGCGCGCCCCTTCGACAAGCTCAGGACAGGCACGCGCGCGAAAAACCGCAACAACAACCCCGCCGCGGGCAACAGCAAAAGACGGCGCCGCGCGCCGACCCGCTGCCATCCAGGGGATAGGCCGGACCAAGCCCCGCGCGGGTGGCGGATGCTGCCGTCGCGCTCCCGCCTTGATTCACCCTGCGACACCGCGCAAGCACCAGCGCGGCACCCGCTTTCCCGGCGCAATCCCCGGCTTCGTGCAGGCGCGCGGGGATGCCGCCATTGGCCCGGTCGAGCATGGCCGCGCGCCACTACAATTGCGGCTCGCAAACGCCCGATTTCAGTCGATGCCGCGCCTGTCCATTCTCGATCGCTACATCCTGCGTGAATTCCTGATCGGCACGTTGGCGGCCGTGGTGGTTTTGCTGGTGATCTTCACCGGCAGCACCTTCGCGGAAATCGTCAACAAGGTCGCGAGCGGGCGTCTGCCGGGCGGCATCATGTTCACGGTGCTCGGCCTCAACCTGGTGAACACCTTGCAGGCACTGCTGCCGATGGCGATGTTCCTTGGCGTGTTGATGGCGCTGGGCCGGATGTACCGCGACAGCGAAATGCATGTGCTGTCGGCGTCCGGGTTTGGTCCGCGAGGTTTGTTGAAACCGGCCGCGATTTTCGCGATCGGCACCGGACTGGTGGTGGCGGCGGTGGCGTTGTGGCTGGGGCCTTGGGCGGCGCGCACTTCCACCGCCGATGTCAACGAGGCCAACCGGTCGGTGATCGCGGCGGGACTCGAGGCCGGCCGCTTCACCAGCTTGCCGGGTCGCGGCGGCATCCTGTTTGCCAACAGCGTCAGCCCCGATGGCACCAGGCTCGGCAAGCTGTTCGTCTCCAGCGAGCGTACCGACAAGGATGGCGTTACCGAAATCCATGTCATCACCGCCAACCACGGCGAACTGTTCCACGAGGGCGCCGTCGACAACCGTTTCATTGCGCTGTACGACGGCCACCGTTTCGACATCCGGCTGGGCCGTGACAACTGGCGGACGATGCAATTCCAGCGCAACGACATCGCGTTGTCGCCGCCCGCCGAAGACACCAGTGACGATGACACCGACAGCCTGCGCAGCACCGCATCCCTGATCGGTGATCAGGACCTGGATGCCCGTGCCGAGCTGCAATGGCGGATTGCGATTCCGTTCGGGCCATTGGTGCTGGCGATGCTGGCATTGCCGATGGCACGCCAGAGTCCGCGCGCCTCGCCGACGGGACGCATCCTGCTCGCGGTGCTGGCTTATCTCATCATCTTCAACCTGATGAATCTGGCGCGCATCTTCATCACCAGCGGCAAACTGTCCGCGCCACTCGGCATGTGGTGGGTGCTGGTGCCGGTATTCGCCGGCGCGGCGTGGGTATTCGCGCGGCAGTACGCGACGCGCAAACCACGCGTGAAGGTCGAAGCCACATGACCGTCGAGGTTTGGCATCGCCTGCGGCCCAAGCGCGCCGATTTGCTGATCGCGACCAGCGTGTTGGGCGGGTTGCTGCTGACGTGGCTGGTGCTGACCGGATTCGACACCTTCATGGAGTTCGCCAAGCAGATCGGCAGCATCGGCCACAACGGCTATTCGCTCGGCAACGCCGTGGCTTACATCCTGCTGACGGTGCCGCGTCGCGCATACCAATGGTTCGTGTTCGCGGCCTTGATCGGCAGCCTGATCGGCGTGGGTGGCCTCGCCGCGACCGGCGAGTTGACCGCGCTGCGCGCGGCCGGCATGTCCAAACTTCGAATCAGCCTGTCGGTAATGGGCCTGGTCGCGGTATTGATGGCCGGTGTGTTCATTCTCGGCGAAACCGCGGCGCCCGCGGGCGAACAGCACGCCCAGGCGATCCAGTTGCAGCGCAGTTCCGGTCAACTGCGCGTGAGTCAGGGCAGCGGCCTGTGGGCGCGCGACGGCAACACCATCGTCAACGCCAAGGCCGCGCTGGCGCGGGTGGTGAACGGCCAACCCCAAGTCGAGCTCGCCGACGTGCGTATCTTCGGCTTCGACGCCAGCGGCGATTTGACTTCGTTTCGCTGGGCGAAATTGGCGACCGAGCACGGCCGGCAGTGGCAGCTTCAGGACGTGCGCAATACCCAAATTTCACCGACAGGGGCGTCCAGCACGACACAAAAGAGCGAACCATGGCAGACCAGCCTTGATCCGGAAGTGCTGGAAGCCTCGGTGATGCATCCCGAGTATCTGTCGCTGCGCGACCTGTCCCGCAACATCGCCTACCTGCGCGCCAACCACCAGAACCCGGTCGTTTACACCACCGCGTACTGGACGCGTGCGTTTTATCCCCTGAACATCCTGTGCCTGGTCATGTGCGCACTGCCGTTCGGGTTCGGCACGCTGCGTTCGGGCGGACTCGGCAAACGCCTGTTCCTGGGCGTACTGCTCGCCATCGGCTGGTACTTCGTCCAGCGCGCAATCATCAGCACCGGCACGGTATTCGGCTTGCCGCCATTGCTGGTGAACCTGATTCCAGCGCTGCTGTTGATCGCGATCGCGGTCTGGTATTACCGGCGGGCGTGAGCGGCAGGAATCCCGTAGGCCGGTTCAAGGAGCGCAGCGACGGAACCGGCAAGGCTCTCTCCGCCGGCTCCGCCCTTCGGGCTTGAGCCGGCCCACTTTGGCGCTAACCGAACGGCAATCGATGCGTAACGCTGATAACGCAAACCCGCGCCACCATTACAATCCCGCGCTTCCCACACAAACACCCGGAAAGTAGCCCCCATGCGCCTGTCCAAGTTTCACCTCGCCACCACCCGCGAGGATCCCGCCGATGCCGAAATCGCCAGCCATCGGCTGATGCTGCGCGCGGGAATGATCCGCAAACTCGCGTCGGGCATCTACATCTGGTCACCATTGGGACTAAGGGTGTTGCGCAAGGTCGAAGCGGTGGTGCGTGAGGAAATGCAGAATGCCGGCGCGATCGAAATGCTGATGCCATCGGTACAGCCGCGCGAATTGTGGGATGAATCGGGCCGCTGGAACAAATACGGCCCGGCGTTGCTGAAATTCCGTGATCGTCGTGAACAGGAATTTTGTTACGGTCCCACCCACGAAGAAGTGATTTCGGAATTCGCGCGCAATGAATTGCGCAGCTACAAACAATTGCCGATCACCTTTTTCCAGATCCAGACCAAGTTCCGCGACGAAATCCGCCCACGCTTCGGGGTGATGCGTTCGCGCGAATTCATCATGAAGGACGCCTATTCATTCCACCTCGACCAGGCATCGATGGACGCGACCTACCGCGCGATGTACGACGCCTATGGCCGGATTTTCACCCGGCTGGGTTTGAAATTCCGTGCGGTCACGGCCGACTCCGGCTCGATTGGTGGGGACGTCAGCCATGAATTCCAGGTATTGGCCGATTCGGGCGAGGACGCGATCGCCTTTTCCGACCAATCGGACTACGCCGCGAACGTCGAACTGGCCGAGGCACTGGCGCCCACCGAATCGCGCCCGGCGCCATCGCAACCACTCAAGCGCGTGGCAACGCCCGCGCAGAAAACCATCGACGAAGTCAGCACTTTCCTGAAGGTAGCGCCGAACCAATGCGTCAAGACACTGCTGGTGCGCGGCAGGGACGGGGTGGTTGCGCTGTGCCTGCGCGGCGATCACGAGTTGAACGAAGTCAAAGCCGGCAAGCTGCCGGAATTGCCGGGCGAATCGGTGCTCGCCGGCGAAGCGGAAATACAAGCCACGGCCGGCACGCCGGCGGGTTTCATCGGCCCGGTCGGCCTGCCCGCCGACGTACCCGTGATCGTCGATCGCGCCGCCGCCGTGCTGGCCGATTTCGTCTGCGGCGGCAATGCCGAAGACAGCCATTACACCGGCGCCAATTGGGAACGCGACGCGCGCATTACCCGTATTGCCGACCTGCGCAAGGTCGTCTCAGGCGATCCGTCCCCCGACGGCCACGGCACACTGGCGCTCGCACGCGGCATCGAAGTCGGGCACATCTTCCAGAATGGTTGCAAATACACCCTCGCCATGAACGTCACCGTGCTGGGTGAAGACAGCAAAAACCAGACGCCGATGACCGGCTGCTACGGTATCGGGGTCACTCGCATCGTCGCCGCCGCGATCGAACAAAACCACGATGACGCCGGCATTGCATGGCCAGAGCCAATGGCCCCGTGGCGCGCGGCGGTTTGCCTGATCAACCCGAAAAACAATCCGGAAGTAAATGCCGCCGCCGAATCGCTGTATGCGGAATTGAATGCGCGCGGCATCGAAACCGCACTGGACGATCGTGGATTGCGGCCAGGCGCCATGTTCGCCGATATCGAATTGATCGGCATTCCACACCGTATCGTGGTCAGCGAACGCGGGCTCGCCGCCGGCACTTTCGAATATCGCGGGCGCCGGGATAGCGAAAGCAGGAACCTGGATCGCGAATCTTTATTGGCACTATTTTCGACCGATGGTTGACCGGATTCAGCCCCGGTTTTGCATGTGCACTGTTTTTGGGTGAAAATAGGTCCGTCGACAGGGGGTAATCCAGCGGATTCTCCATCCGACGTGGCTTTCATTCACCCAACAATCGGAGTCAACATGGCCATCGATGTCAACGCACTCAGCGAAAAGCAACTCAAGGATCTCATCCGGAAAGCGCGCGGACGCATGAAAAACATCGACAAGGAAAAAATCACCAAGGTCAAGGCCAAGGTGAACGCGATACTCAAGTCCGAAGGCGTCACCTTCGCGGAGGTTTACGGGCGCGGCAAGCGCGGTGGCAAGGTCGGCAAGGTGGCACCGAAATACCGCAATCCGAATGGCACCGAAACCTGGTCCGGCCGCGGCAAGCGTCCACGCTGGTATCTCGCTGCCATGAAGTCCGGCAAGAAGGAAAAGGATTTGCTGATCAAATAGCGGGACTCGGGACTCGGGACTCGGGACTCGGGACTCGGGACTCGGGACTCGGGAAAGCATAGACGAACTCACCCCCTTCCGAAGGAAGGGGGTCGCGCCGCAGGCGCGGGGGGATGCCGGCGAGCGACAGGCCATTCCATCTCGCGCTGCACTCGCGTTTGCTTCGCTCCGTCTTTCGCAAGCGAAAGGGAAGTTGAGTCGGGTGTTCCCTGCTCCGACCCTCCCTACAAGCTCTTCCGCGGCGCAATCAGCAGGTCACCGAACAGCAATCCCGCCACCAGCGAAATCAGCAACGTCACCAGCAGGATCGCGATGTGGGTGCCGCTTGCGATCTGGTTGTTGAGCAGATCCGACACGCTGCGGAATCCGACGCTGCCTGGCACCAGCAGCAACACGCCCGGTTCGCGCACCAGTGCACCGGGTCGATGTTTCAAGCGCGCGTAGAGGTTGCTGCCGGCGCTCAACACCAGCCCTCCGATGAAAACACCGAACGGCGCGCCGAGTTCGTTGCCGCCCCAATACGTCACCAGGTAACCGATGACCACCGCCGCGATCACCAGCGGATAGTCGCGCACTTTGGTTTGAAACAACATCGCGAACGCGACCGCCGCGATCAGGAGTACGGGCCATTGCCACCATAGCGGCAGCGGTGGCAGGGAATGATCGGCCGGCACGATGTGCAGCACCGCGCAAATCTGCGCCGCGGCGATGGTGCCGAAGGTCAACTTCAAGATGGTCGCCGCGGCGCCCGCAAAGCGCGCGATGCCCGATGCCAGGTGCTGGCTGGTCAGTTCGCGCACTGCGCTGGTCAGCGACATGCCCGGCACCAGCACGATCAGCGCCGACAGCACCACGATTTTCAGCGCCAACGGCACCAGCCACGCGCTGATCATGGTCGCGACGAAGGTCGCAACCAGTGCGGCGATCGCATCACTCGCCACCGACAGGTGCGGACGTCCGTAACCCGCCACCACGATGGCGCCGATCAGCGCGCCGATGAATCCGGCTGCGATGGCATCCGGCCCCGAGGTATGGAACAGCACCGCGACGCAAGCCGCGGCGAGGCCATAACTCACCACCGTGGCCCACAGCGCCGCACGTGGCAATGGCCGACCCAACGTGCGCAGTTGCGCCATGCCGTCGCGGGCTTCGAGGTCGCCGTTGGCGACCTGTTCGGCGATTTCGTCGGCGTGGCACAACCTTGAGAGGTTCACGTCGCCCGGCGCGACCCGTACCACCTGGGTAAAGTCGGCGATTCCGTCGCCATCCAGCGCGCCAAACGACAGCACGATCGAGGTTGGCGTGGACAACACTTCGCATGCCAAGCCCAGACGCTGCGCCACATCGCCGACCGCCTGTTCCAGGCGCGGTGCCGCGGCGCCGTACTGGTGCAGGCGGCGTGCCAACTCGATGACGAAGCCGATCCGCGCGCGTCTTTGTTCGCCGGATGGCACAACGCCACGCGCCTGCCGGTCAGCAGGTAAATCGGTCACGCGCGTGTTCCCCTCGAAAATCGCATCAGTGCGTCACTGCACGCACAGGCAACGCCGTGCCTTCGACGCCGGTTATCTCCACTCCCGCGCGCGTCGCCAGGTCGGGGCTGGCCACCACGATGACGATCGCAAGTATCACGCCCATGATTCACCCCTTGCACGAAGTTCGGCGCAGTATAGCTAAGGGGAATGTCGATATATCCTGCCGGCAAGCGCCCTGACCAAACAAGGGCCATATCTCCATAACCCACGCCCAGACCGCGGTGGTGCTGCGGCCTGGCCGTCCCCTTGACTCAAGGGGGCAGAAGCATGGAAGCCTGCCGTGGGAAAAACGGGAGCCGTTTTTGCGCCCGCGCAACTGCGAGTGGTTCAGCCTCCCGCAACTGGCAACGACACCGTGACCCGCAATCCACCGTCCTCTCGATTGGCCAACACGATGCGGCCACCGTGCGCTTCCACGATCTCACGCGCCAGCGCCAAGCCCAGACCCGTGCCGGAACGCTTGGTGGAATAGAACGGCAGCAATGCCTGCGCCAGTACCGTTTCGCTCATGCCGGGGCCACGATCGGCAACCTCGATGCGCCAGTTGCGCGGCCCGCGCGTGATCGCCAACGTGACGTCGTCGGATTCGCCACCGGACTCATGTGCGTTCTTGACCAGGTTGATCAACACCTGCTCGATTTGCGCGGCGTCAAACTGCGCGGGCTCGGCAGGCGCGTCGCCGGCCAGCCTGAACTCGCAATGCAGGCGCAACCCTTCGACGAACGCCGCCCATTTGACCACCGCCGGATTGGGCTGCGGCAGTTTGGCGAAGCTTGCGTAACCGGCCGTGAAGGAATGCAAATGCCGGATGCGCTCGCCGATGCCTTCGAACACCCGCGGCAACCGCGCCAGATCATTGCGACGCGCCAGTTCCGCGCCCGAATGCGCCAGCGAGGAAATCGGCGCCAGCGAATTGTTGAGTTCGTGGCTGATGACGCGGATCACGCGTTTCCATACCGCCACTTCCTGCCGCGACAATTCGCGGGTCATGCGCTGCACCAGATGCAGGCGATGCGGACGCCCGTACAAGCGAAAATCGCGCCGCGACAGATGGAAATATTCCTCATCGCTGCCCATCTCGACGCCAAACAGGCTGTCCTCGCTGGACGACAACGCCTGCCGCATGGCTTCGGGACAGGCTTCCAGCAAATCCTCGAAGCGCAGCCCCGCCGGATTCTTGCCCTCGTTGAACAAATGCCGTGCGGCAAGATTGGCGTACACGATGCGGTCGCCGGCGTCGGTCAGGACCAGCGCCGTCGGCGAATGCTGCACCACCGTATCCAGCAGCAACTCGCGCTGCACCAGATTCTGGCGCTGCTCGCGCAGCGCGTGCCCGAGTTCATTGTGTGCCTCGATCAGCGCGCCCAGTTCGTCGTGCCGGCGGGTGCGCAAGGAAATGCTGAAATCGCCGTCACGGTAACTCGCGACACTGCCTGAAAGCGCACGCAGCAACCGCCTGACCGGTTGCATCGCGGCATGCCCCGCCCAGGCCAACGGCACCAGCAGGATCGCAATCGCCACCACCGCACCGAACCACGCGCTGCCCGTCCACGCCGTCAACGCGGCAGCCAGCGCCGCCCCGGCCGCGGCGCTGGCGACCAGCAACAAGGTGAGTTTGCCTTCGAGAGAAGTGAAGCGCATGGCTGGACAGGATTCGGGGCTCTGGACTGGGGCTTCGCAGGTTGGGCTGAACGAGGTGAAGGCCAATGCACGATGCATCAACCCTGTTGGGCTTCGCTGCGCTCAGCCCAACCTACCGGGCACGATGGCCGGACCGACACAAATCGTAGGTTGGGCTGATCCCCGGTTGCATCGGGGAGAAGCCCAACGTCGCGAATCACTCCCGGGCTCGCCCATCACCCCTCCGTCGGAATTCCGTAGCGCTGCATCCGCCGGTACAACGCTTGCCGCGAAAGCCCCAGCGTGCGCGCGGCGCGAGTGACCATGCCGCCGGCCCTGCGCAACGCCTCTTCGACCGCAGCACGCGACGGATCGTCGAGATTGCGCGATAAAATTGCCGGCGCCGGAGGCAATCCCAGATGCGCGACCGTTATTTCTTCGCTGTCGCACAGCAACTTGGCACGGTCGATGATGTTCTTCAGCTCGCGTACATTGCCGGGCCACGGATACGCGAGCATCGCCTCGCGCGCATCCTCCGACAACACCGCGTCGTCGCCGAGGAAAAAATCGGCCAGTGGCTGCAGGTCGTCGGGCCGATCCATCAAGGGCGGTAGCGCAATCTCGATGGTGTTGAGGCGGTAGAACAGGTCCTCGCGAAAGTCGCCCCGGCGCATCATCGCGGCAAGGTCCGCATTGGTCGCGCTGATGACGCGAACCTTGACCTTGCGCGTGCGGGTCGAACCCAACCGCTCGAATTCGCCCGATTCCAGCACGCGCAGCAGCTTCACCTGCCCCGCCGCGGGCAGGTTGCCGATTTCGTCGAGAAACAACGTACCGCCATCGGCCACTTCGAAACGCCCCTCGCGCGTGCGGTTCGCGCCGGTATACGCCCCGGCCTCGGCACCAAACAATTCAGCCTCGATCAATTCACTCGGCAGCGCACCGCAATTGACGGTCACCAATGGTTTGGTGCGCACCGCAGAATTGGCGTGCACGATCTCGGCGATGCGTTCCTTGCCGGAACCGTTCGGGCCGGTGATCAACACCGGTACGTCGGCACGCGCAACCTGACAGGCGAGCTCGACCACCCGCAGCATTTCATCGGAAGTGAACACGATGCCGCGCAAGTCATGGGCATGTTCCAATGCCTCGCGCCGGCGCCGCCGCGTGATGCGCGCATGTTCGGCGGCACGTGCATTTTCGGAAAGCTCCAGCAGGTTTTCGACCGTGGCGAGCAGCTTGGCGTCGTCCCACGGCTTGGACAGGTAATCGGCCGCACCGGCCTTCACCAGTTGCACCGCGGTTTCAAGATGCGTCCAGCCGGTCAGCAAAATGACTGGCAAATCGGGGTGCCGCGCACGGATTGCGTGGAACAGCGCGACGCCCTCTTCGCCGGACGTGGTATCGGCGCTGAAATTCATGTCGGCGATCACCACGTCGACCCGTTTGCGCGCCAGCAACGCCAGCCCTTCGTCCGGCATGGCTGCTGTCAACGGCCGGATGTCGTTGAGCGACAGCAGCAGCGACAGTGCGTCACGCACTGCGGCCTGGTCGTCGATGATCAAAACGCTACGCATGGGCTTCCGGATTCATGGCGCCGGATCCCGGCGCGTGGAAGGTTGTCATGGTAATGCCCCCTGCTCCGCGAATCCGCCCAAACCCTGCGTTTGCTCCGGCGGCGCCGCGTCACCCACCCGCTGCGCATACGGCAGTACGTCAGTAACCAGATGCACCAGAAACCGCCCTGGCTGCTCCAGCATGATCATGTGCGCCGAATCGGCGAAAATCACCAGCCGCTTGGACGGTGCCTGGATCTTGTCGAACCACTGCGCCGCGAGGTTGTGCGAGGTGGTGTAGTCATGCGCGCCGGCAAACACCACCACCGGGCACTTGAAGTGCGTGGTGTGGTAGAAATCGACCGCGAGCAACGGCTGCAGCAGGTGCTTCAGCGAGAACAGGCTGCCCTTGTCGATGGCCTTGATGTCGCTCTCGCTGTATTCGGGAGACAGATGCCACGCGTCGGCGGCGAACTGGAAGTCCGTGCGGCCCCACGCCAGACCGCCATAATGCGATTCCCACTTGTCGCGGATGCCGATGCGATCGAGGGTCAGGCCCCGTGTGCCGGGATACGGCGCGATCGACTCCAATTGGCGAATCGCTTCGACGTTGTGGTGCGCTTTTGCTTGATGCAACGCGAACGCATAACCGTCTGCCTCGTTCCTGCGCGTGTTCACGAGCTGGCCGACGCTGATGTAGGCGTAAAGCCAGTCGGGATGCCGTTGCGCCAGCTCCACGCCCAGCACGCTGCCCCAGGAATGTCCCATCAGGAAGATCTTGCGCTTGTGGAAGCGCTTGCGCAGGTATTCGACCACCTGCCCCGCATCCTTCGTCATGCCGTCAATTGTCATGCCCGGCGCCATCTGCGCTTCGGTGTTGGAGGCATAGGTCTTGCCGGCGCCACGCTGGTCCCATTCGACCACGGTGAAGTAATCCTCCCATGGCGACTGGAAGGTCCATGCCAGCGGCATGTCCGGCGACGCGGGGCCACCGTGCAACAACAGCAGGACGGGATTGCGCAGGTCACGTCCGCGGATCGACAGCCACTGGTCGATCCCGTCGATGTGCAGCTTCACCTGTTCCTGGATGCCGTTGGGCGAAACGATCTTCTGGTTGGCGGCGATGATGCCGATAACCTTGGCACGGGTCATCCAGCGCGCATGGCTGTCGCCCGGAGACGCGCCACCCGTACTGCCGGCAGCGACACTCGCCGTACCGGCCCACGCGATGCCGGCCAGCAGACACAAGGCCGGGACCAACAACATGCGGATTGCTTTTCGAAGCACTTTCATCCGACTTCCCTCCAGGAACAATGATATGCAAGGGCACATGGCCCGGCACGATGGATGTGTCGTGACACGGCAAGGAAGCAACCCTACACGCTCCGCGTCGCCACCACCGGCGGCACATTGGACGCGCGTAATGCCGGCGCCAGTACCGCGAGTTGTCCCAGCAACCACAACACGATCGCGCCGACCAGCAGGTACCACAGCGGCAGCCGCGGCAGTTCGTAGTGCTTCATCAGCAGCAGGTTGAGCCCGATCGCCAGCAATACGCCAATGCCGACACCGACGGTGACGATCAGGAAGTTCTCGGTCTGGAAATAGCGCAGGATGTCGCCACGGGTGGCGCCGACCGCACGCCGAATGCCGATGCTGCGGGTGCGTTGCTGCACCCAGAAACTAGCCAGGCCCGTAATGCCGAGCGCGGTCACGAACAAAAGGCCGAGCGCCGCGGCCAGCAGCAGGTTGACCATGGTGGCATCGCGGCGAAAGTAGTCGCTGCGGATCTGCGCGTAGGTTTGCGCATCGTCGGCCGACACCTGCCGATTCGGCACGCGTTTGACGAGCGCGGCCGAAGCCTCCTTCATCACGCCTGCGCGATCCGAAGGTTTGCTGCGCAGCGCAAACATCACGCGCCCGGCGACCGGCTCGACCGGCAACACCGCGGACTGATCGTTGCTGCCGGTATTGCCGAAGTTGGCGCGGTGCAAATGCGCGACCACGCCGACGATGGGACTGCCATGCCCGAGCATGATCCCGCTGCCGCCGAAGTACACGACCCGGCCCACCACATGGCCCGGGTGCGCCGGAAACAGGCGTTCGGCAAAGGCCCGAGTGACGATGATGGCCGGGAAGTCGACCGGCCCGTCGGTTTTGCCGGCCAGGTAGTCGTCGGCACGGAAGTCGCGCCCGGCCACCAGCTTCAGGCCGAGCGTCCGCAAAGTCCCCGGACCGCCGGTATAGACATCCGCTGATGCGCAACCGGGGACGTCGATCGAGTTTGCCTTCTTCACGGCCTCGATGGCATCGAGGCTGGTACAGCCACCCGAGGAATGCGAGCTGCGCGAGAACGGCACGTTGTTGATGATGGCGGCAGACTCCACGCCGGGTAGCCTGCGCAATGCCGCCACGTCCGCCTTGTGCAGGCTGAGCGCCTCGCTGCCCGCCTTCACCTGCAAGTCGTCGATCGTCACGATCGAAAGCGAAGCCTCGTCCAGTCCACTGGGCACCGTGATCTGATCCACGCGCTGGACGATCAGGAACACGGCATTGCACACGATGGCGCAGGTAAACGCCACTTGCAGGGCCAGCAGCGTGGCCGTCAACTTGTGCTTGTGCAACGTTGCGATGATCGGTCGAATTTGCATGATTGAGTCTCGAATTCCGGGGCTTGGCTTGGCTTTGCTCCCTCCCCTTCAAGGGGAAGGCCGTCCACTTTTCTCCCTCCCCTTCAAGGGGAGGGCCGGGGTGGGGATGGGTTGCTTTGCTCTGCTCATCTTCATCAACCCATCCCCATCCAAACTTTCCCCTTGAAGGGAAAGGCTTCACAGCGTTTTCAACTGCAGGGCCGGCGCGATCCGACAGGCCCGCCACGCCGGCAGCAGCCCGGCGAGAATGCTGACCGCGATCGCCAGCACGACCGTCATCACCAGCATCTGGCCGTCCATGTGCGCCAGTTGCGCATAATCATCGGGCCGCTGGCGCACGCTCCACAGGCCCAACTCGGCAATGCCGACGCCAAGCAACCCGCCAGCGAGACCGATCAGCCCGGATTCAATGCCGAACTGCACGAAGATGTTGTATCGCGTGGCGCCCAGCGCCCGACGCACGCTGATCTCACCACCGGAGCGCAGGAACTTGGCCAGCAACAGCGCAATGATGTTCACCATGCATACGAACAGGAAACCCAACGCCAGCCAGGCCTGCAGCAACACGTCGGTCGGCACCAGCCCCTCACGATGCAACCATTGCATCAGGCCATACAGCCTGGCGTCGTCGGGGGGGCGCTCGAAGCGGCCGGCGGCTTTTTGCTGCGCCGAATAATTGACCAGGAAGCGGCGGTAGCCTGCCACCTGCCGCGGCGTATCCAGCCGCACCCAGAAATTCAGCCAACTGGTGGTCGGGCTGGTCGGCGACATCTTGTCGTCACCCCAGGCGCTCCCCCAGGTGTTGTCGAGATCCATGTGGGCGGCCGTGGACAGCGGCAGGAAGAATTGGTCGGCCTCGTTGAAGCTCGCGCTGATCGCGTAGAACAAAGGCTCCGGGTGCCAATCCTTGACCACACCCACCACCCGGAAACCATGCTTGCCAAGCTGCACCACCTTGCCCAGCGCACGCTCCTTGCCGAACAGCTTGCGCGCGAGTTTTTGCGTCAACACCACCACCGGCGCGCCCCCGGCATCGGCCTGCTCCGACCACGGATCACCGGCGATGAACGGCACCCCGAACATGGTGAAGAAATCCCGCGTGGTGAAGCTTCCGACCACCGACTCCGGATGCACCCCAGGCTGGGTGGAGTGGGCCACGAGGTTGCCGCGCGCCATCGCGGCCTGCTGCACACCCTTGTGTGCATCCAGCAAAGCCTTGGCATCAGGCCAAGTCAGTGCCGCGTTCGGTCCGTGGCCGATGTCCTCCGGTTTGAGCTTGTAGCTGAGCGGCAGCGGGTTGAGGAATGGCCTGTACAAATGCGCGCTGCGCCCAGGCAGCGGATCGCCACCCATCACGTGCAGCACCGTGAGCATGGTCATGCTGGCGCCAATGCCGAGCCCGATCGCCAGCACCATCAGTGCGGTGAGGACCGGATTGCGCTTGAGACTTCTGACTGCGAGGTCGAGGTAGTAGCCGAACATTTCCGATCACTCCGTTTTGCTCCCACCTTCCAAAGGAAGGGGCTTTGCTTCCCCCTTCGCTTGCGAAGGGGGATCGAGGGGGATGGCTTTTCGCGGTCCGGAGCACATCCCCCCGATGCTACGCATCGACCCCCTTCCTGCGGAAGGGGGTAAACATCACGCGCCCCTTGTCGCCACCACCGGCGGCACGTTGGCGGCACGCAGCGCCGGCCCCAACACCGCAAGCTGCCCCAGCAGCCACAACGCAATCGCGCTGGCCGGCAAGTAGTACCAAGGCATCCGGTCCAACTGGTAATGCTGCATCAGGTACAGGTTGATGCCGAACGCAGCGATCATTCCCAGCCCGACACCGGCACTGCTCAACAGGAAATTCTCGGTCTGGAAGTATTGAAGAATGTGCATGCGGTTCGCGCCCACCGCACGGCGAATGCCTATCTGCCGTCGCCGCTGTCCGACCCAGAAACTGGTCAGCCCCACGATGCCGAACGCGGTCACCGCCAGCATCACCACGCACACCAGCACCAGCATCCACACCATGCTGCGGGTGTTGGCGAAATATTCGTCGCGGATCTGGGTGAAGGTCTTGGCCTTGATGACGGCCTGGGGCGACAGCGCCTGCAACTTCGCGGTTGCAGCCTGGACCACGCGCTCGCGATCCTTGGGCGCAGTGCGCACGATGTAATCCGTCACCACCGGGTAAGGGCCGATCGGGAAAAACGCGCACCAGTAGAACTGGCTCAAACCGCCACCATTCTGGTTGGGCCGCAGCACGTCGGCCACGATCCCGACGACGGTGTAGGTATTCTGCGGGCCGATCCATACCTGCTTGCCCAGCGCATGACCGTCTGGCCACAGGCGCTTGGCCAGGGTTTGCGTCAGGATCACCGCGTGGGCACCCGGAACGTAGACGTTGCTGCCGGGTTTGCTGTCGGCGTATTCGTCGTCGTTGAAGAAGCGCCCTTGCAACAAACGCAGGCCCAACGCCTCGGGGCCACCCTTGGTTAACATGTAGATCGCGACATTTGGGCTGCCTTTCTGGAAGGCCCCGTTCGAGGTGGTCGACATGTTGCTGTTCGAGCTGCTGTTGCCGAGCGGAACCATGTCGATTCCCGTCACCGCGGTGACGCCCGGTATTTGCCGCAGTGCGGCGAGGTCGCGTGGAATGTCGGCGTTGGCAAGCTTGGGGTCGGTGCCCTGCATACTGACGTCGACAATCCCGGCCTGGTCGATCGCATTCGGCAAGTGCAGCTCGTCGATGCGCTGGCCGATCATGAACACGGCATTGCACAGCACCGCGCAGGCCAGCGCGATTTCCAGCACGATCAGGAAGGCCGGAATCTTGTGTTTTTTCAGGCTGGCGAGAATGGGTTGAATTTCCATGATGTTGTCTCTTTAGCAAATCATTGTTCGTGGGAGCGGGCCGCGTCCGCGACAAAACGTTTGCGCTAGCCGATTGCGCGCATGGCGCGCTCCTACACGCTTTTCAACTGCGGCGCAGGCGCGATCACGCACGCGCGCCACGCGGGCAATAGCCCTGCTATCAGACTGGCGATCAGCGCGATCACGAAAGTCGCGATGAACATGGACAGGTCCAGATGTGCGAGCTTGGCGTACTGCGCCGGTTGATGCCGAATCGCCAACAATCCGAGCTCGGCGAAGATCAACCCCAGCACGCCGCCGGCGATTCCGACCATGCCGGACTCGACCATGAACTGCGCGAATACTGCGCGACGCGTAGCACCGAGCGCCCTTCGCACGCCGATCTCACGCGAGCGGCGCAAGCACTTGGCCAACAGCAGGCCGACGGTATTCACCACGCAAATCAACAGGAATCCGAATGCGAGGTACGCCTGCAGTCGCGCATCGCTGGGCACCACCTGCTGCTGGCCCAGGAAATTCATCAGGCTGGGCAGGTTGACTTCAGGGTGATGAAAGCGGCCCAGCGAGATCTGCTGCGCCACGTAGTTGGAAAGAAAGGTCTTGTACGTTGCCGCAGCGGAGGCGTGCTTCAGTTCCACCCACAGGGCCACGAACATGCACGGCGCAGTCTCAAGATGATTGATGTCGGCTTGCGCCGACCAGCAATTGGTGGTCTGGGGCTGCATCTTGTCGGCCATCCCGGACTGCAATGGCAGAAACACCGCGTCGGCCTTGCCGTAGTTGTGGCCACCCAGGTCGATCGAGTAAAACCGCGGCTGTGGCGCCCACGGTTTCAGCACGCCGACGATGCGGTAATCGTGATCGTTGACGCGGATGGTCCGACCGACGCTATTGCTGCCTTCAAACAGCTTCCGGTTGAGCGTGTCGCCAATCACGGCAACGCGCGCCCGGCTCTTGCCGTCCTGTGCGCTCCAGCCGCTGCCGTACTCGAAGGGCGCATCGAACATCGCGAAAAAATCCGCGGTGGTCATCACGCCATTGCTGAAAAACGGGCGCGCATTCACCCGTTTCGGTGCGATCTTGGCGCCTGTCAGCGCCATCACCGCCTGCCTCTCCGCCCTGTGCGCATTCATCAGGTTCATGGCATCGGTGTAGGGCATCAAGTCACCGTTGCGCTGCCACATTTTTTTCGGAGGCACCTTGATCGTCGATGGATAAGGATTGACTTCCACCGTGAACAGCCTTGCACTCTTCTGCGGAATCGGATCGCCTGACAGCAATTTCAGCACCGTCAGCGTCGTAATCGACGCGCCGATGCCGAGGCCCAATGCCAGCACCATCAGTGCGGTGAGCACCTTGTTGCGCTTGAAACTTCTAAGCGCGAGGTCGAGATAGTAGCCAAACATTTTGCACGTCTCCGTTAATTGTTTTTCCCTCTCCCTTCGGGAGAGGGGCAGGGGTGAGGGTCCGAACTCACCCAACGTTTCGTCGATGCCGAACCCTCATCCGCCCCTTCGGGGCACCTTCTCCCGGAGGGAGAAGGGAAAATCACACGCTTCTCGTCGCCACCACCGGCGGCACCCTGGCGGCACGCAGGGCCGGCGCCAACACCGCCAACTGGCCAAGCAGCCACAACACCACCACGCCGACCGGCAGGTACCACAGCGGCAGGCGCGGCACTTCGAAAAACTTCATCAGCAAAAGATTGATCCCGATTGCCAACACGATTCCGACGGCGATGCCGAACGTGACGATCAGGAAATTCTCGGTCTGGAAGTAGCGCAGGATGTCCGCGCGTGTCGCGCCCAGCGCACGGCGGATGCCGATCTGCTTGCGCCGTTGCGCGACCCAGAAACTGGCCAGCCCCACGATCCCGAACGCGGTCACACCCAAAAGCGCGATGATCACGCCCAGCAACAAGCCAGCCATGGAGCGGTCGGTCGCAAAGAAGCGTGTGCGCAGGAACGGGATCGTGTGGCTGTCCCCGTGATCCAGCACCACGTCCGGCGCGATCTTCCGGACCGCGGCTCGCGCTTCGACCATCACATGATTCAGGTCCTGCGGCTTGGCGCGGATCAGGTAAGTGCCGGCCAACAGCCCGCCGGGTCGAGTAGGCACGAACACGGACCATCCGGGCATGCGCTTGCCATACTGGTGCGGCTGCGACATCACCAGGTTTGCAACCACCCCGGTCACACGGAACTGGTATTTGGCACCCCAGAATTCCTTGCCCAACGGATTTTCGCCCGGCCACAGTTTCTCGGCCAACGCGCGCGTAATGAGGACTCGCGACGAAAGCGGCATGTAATCGTTGCCGACGATTGGCTGGTAGTCGTCCGCAGTGGGCATACGCCCCGCGACGAGGTGCAAGCTGAGTGCTTTCGGCGTGCCGGGACCGCCCTGATAGAGTTCGACCACGGCTGGAGTGTGCTTGTGGTCGAGCGTGATGCCGTTGACACCCGCCTGTGGCCCGAATGGCACGGATGACACGACGTGCACCGACTCGACGCCCGGGATCGCGGCAAGGCCCGCTGTCATCCTCGCATTCAGATCGGTGGCCTGCTTCGGATCGAACCCCGTCACCGCGATGATGCCAAGTGAGGCTTCATCGACGCCGCTGTTGATGTTCATGGCCGACAAATGATTCGCGATCAGGAAGCAAGCGTTGACCAGCACCGCGCAAGCCAGTGCGATCTCCATGGATATCAGGAAGGTTGCGAGCTTGTGCTTTTTCAGCGCGGCAAGAATGGGTCGGATTTGCATGGTCAATCTCTCGTTCAATTTGCGCATCACGTTTCTCCCTCCCCTTCAAGGAGAAGGCCGCAACTTTGTTCTCCCTCCCCTTCAAGGGGAGGGCCGCAACTTTGTTCTCCCTCCCCTTCAAGGGGAGGGTCGGGGTGGGGATGGTGTTGCTCTGCGACAGCCACCTCCAACCCATCCCCACCTAAATCCTCCCCTTGAAGGGGAGGACTTCAGAGCGTCTTCAATTGCAACGCCGGCGCGACACGGCTGGCACGCAACGCCGGCAAAGCGCCGGCAACCAAACTCACCGCGATCGCCACCACAAAGGTGACCACGAACATCGACACGTCCATGTGCACCAGGTCGGAGTACGGGGTCTGCTGGCGGCGCACCAGCCACAAGCCCAGCAACGTCAGCAGCCAGCCGCCCGCACCGCCAATCGCACCAATCAATCCGGCTTCGGTCAGGCATTGCGCGAACACCGATAGTCGCGACGCACCCAGCGCGCGCCGAACACCAATCTCGCCGGCGCGGCGCAGGAACTTCGCCAGCAACAGGCCCACGGTGTTGAACAGGCAGATCGCGAGAAATGCGAAAGCCAGCCAGGTTTGCAGCTTCACGTTCTTCGGGATCACCTGTTCGTGGTTCAACCACTGCATCAGATCCAGCATGCGCGTATCGGTATTGGCGAAGCGCCCCAGCGCCTTCTGCTGCTGCGCATAATTCGTGAGGAATGCGCGGTAGTCCGCCACCTTGGCCGCGCTGTCGAGTTCCACCCACAACGCGGTCCACAGGCACGGCGCGTTTTCGAGATGCCCCGGCTTGGTGGGGCCGCCACCCCAACAGGTGTACTGGAAGAAATTGCCGTCGTTGACATCGAGGCCGGAGAAAAACGGCATGAACACGTCTTCAGGCTTGCCGTAGTTCCCCATTGAGGCCATGTTGCCGGTGATGCTGCCCTGCGGATCATAGAAAAGGGGGTGCGGGCGCCACGGCTTCAACACGCCCACGACGCGCACGTTGCTGTTGCGGATGCGCAAGGTCTTGCCCACGCTGTTCTCGCCACCGAACAACTTGTCGTTGAGGTCGCTCGAGATGACCGCCACGTGCGCGCGGTTCTTGCCGTCCGCAGGCGTCCACGCGCTGCCGTATTCGAACGGCACGTTGAACATCGGAAAGAAATCCGAGGTCGTCGACATCAAGGTCAGCATCAAAGGCGGGCGGTTCACGCCGGGCGCGCTGACCTTGACCGGGCTTTGCACCACCAGCGCCTGGCGATCGGCACGATGCGCGCTCCACAGATCCACCGCCGAGCGGTAATCCATCATTTCGAGCGGATGCGACTTGTTGTACCAACTGGCCGGCGTGGGATCGACCTGCGGGAAAAAGATCTGCGCGCTCTTGCCCGGCAGCGGGTCGCCGGAAAGGATGTGCATCACCGTCAGCGTGGTCATCGACGCGCCGATGCCGACCGCGATGGCCAGCACCATCAACGCCGTCAGCGCGGGATTGCGCTTGAGGCTGCGAAATGCGAGATCGAGGTAATAAGCAAACATCGTTCAATCACTCCCGTTCATGCCCGCCCCGTTCCTGCGGAAGGGGCGCTTGTCTTCCCCCTTCGCTGGCGAAGGGGGATTGAGGGGGATGGCTTTTGCCTCCGTGCGAAGGCCATCCCCCCCGGCGCATCCGCGCTCGCGCTTCGCGCGCGTTCGCTTCGCTCCGCCCCTTCCTTCGGAAGGGGGTGTACATCACACGCTCCTCGTAGCTTCCACCGGCGACACCTTCGATGCGCGCAGCGCCGGCGCGAATACCGCGCCCTGCCCCAACCCCAGCAGCACCACGATGCCGACCAGCACATACACGACCGACATGCGATTCATCTGGAACTGCTGCATCATCCACAGGTTCAATCCAACGCTGAGGATCGCGCCCAGCACCACGCCGGCGCCGGCAATGATGAGATTCTCGGTCTGGAAGTAGCGCAGGATGTCGTGCCGCGTCGCGCCCAGCGCGCGACGGATGCCGATCTGCTTGCGTCGCTGGCCGACCCAGAAACTGGTGAGGCCGACGATCCCGGCGCTGGTGATGCACAGCAGGATCACGCAAATCACCCCCATCAGGATCGCCATACCGACATCGGCGCGATAGGCGCGCGCGCGGATATCCGAGAAAGGCTGGATTCCGACAAAACCTTGCAGGCCACTGCTCATCACCCGCATCGGATTGCTGGCGAGCAGCGCCTTGCGCGCTTCACGCATCGCGGCATCCGTGCGGCCCGGCTTGGCACGCACCGCGGTACGCGTATAGCTGGAATCCAGCCGTATCGGCAACAGCATCGAATTCCACGGGTGGCTGCTGGAAATGTGTGGTGCCTGCAAGCGCGCGACGATGCCGATGATGGTGGTCGGCGTGGCGTTGCCATCCATGTAAATCGTCTTGCCCAGCGCATCACCCTTTGGAAACAATCGATCCGCAAGCGCCTTGGTGACGATGGCGATCGGTGGCTCGCCTTTGCCGCGCGAGCCGCGATGGGTGATTTCGCTCGACTTGAAGTTGCGACCCGCGATCAAGCGCAAGCCGAGCGTCTTCAATATCTGGTCGCCGCCGAAGTAATACGTGGAATACGCGGTACTGCTCTGCTGATTCGGCTTCAGCCCGACTCCACCATTCCAGCTTGAACTGAGCAGCGGCACGGAATTGATCGACGTCGCGGATTCCACGTCGGGCAAGCCGCGCAGCGTGGCCAGATCCGCCCGCTGCATGGCATCCAGTTTTTCGATCGATGCGGTATCGTCACCGGTCGGCGCGTTGACAAAGGCCTGCTGGATCAGGAACAGGTTTTGCTCGTCCATGCCGGTCGGCCGATTCACCTCGTCGACACGCTGGCCGATGATGAACACCGCGTTGCACACGATCGCCAGCGTCAGCGCGATCTGCAGCGTGATCAGGGTGACGCCGGCCTTGTGCTTCTTCAACGCCGCGAGGATGGGGTGGAGTTTCATTTATGCGTCCTCATATTTTCGTCATTCCGGACGCCGCGACCGCGGCGATCCGGACTGCGTTTGCAGGATTGCAAACGCGAACGCCGAAGGCGGCTCGAAGAGCGAGCGCCAAGGATGGCGCGAGTAATCTGCATTTCTTCGGGGCGCGTGCCGAAGAGCAGATTCCGGGTTCCGCCCGCAAACTGCGCGGGCGGCCCCGGAATGACGAGCTCTTTGATTTGGTTCGCATGCGTCAGCGACCTTCTCAATTCGATTTCAACTGCCACGCCGGCTGCACCGCCGCCGCGCGCATGGTGGGGTACAGCCCGGCCAGCATCGTCGCCACGATCGCGACAACCAGCGTGGTGATGAGCAGTGATACATCCACGTGTGCCAGCGTGGCGATGTCGTGTGGCAGCACCCAGTCGATGCCGGCAATACCGAGCGCAGTCAGCACCAACCCCAGCACGCCACCGGCCAAACCGACCATGCCGGCTTCGATCAGGAATTGCGTATAGACCTCGCGGCGCGATGCGCCCAATGCGCGGCGCACGCCGATCTCGCTGCTGCGGCGCAGGAATTTCGCCAGCAGCAGGCCTGCAGTATTGACGAGGCACACCAGCAACAGGCCCAACGCGACGTACAGCGAAATCCTGGTATCCGCCGGTACCACGTGGTTGTGGTTCAGCCACGCCATCAGCCCGCGCAGGCGGACTTGGGGCGGCCAATTGAAGCGCCCCGCCTGTTGCTGCTCGGCCGCATAGTTTTCGAGAAATTGCTTGTACCGCTGGACCGCCGCAGCGTTGTCCAGTTGCACCATGAAGGCAATCCACACGCACTCGGACTTCTGCAAGCCGACAAAACCGGGTTCCGCTGGCGTTGCATTGCAGTTGGTGTTGCCGTTGTTGTTCAGACCCAACGCAATCGCGGTGTTGAACGGAACGAAGAAACTCCCACTCGAGGAATTGAAACCGCCGTTGTTCACCACGTCGTAAAACACCGGTTGCGGGTGCCAACGATCGAGCACCCCGACCACGCGATAGTCGTGGCCATCGATGGTCACGGCCTTGCCGACGCTGTCGCCACCGCCAAACAACTGGTCATTGAATTGGCCGCTGAGCACCACGACGTGCGCGCGGCCCTTGTCGGTGGCGTCGTTCCAGCCGCTGCCGTATTTGAATGGCACGTCCAGCATCGGGAAAAACTCGCTGTAGACCGCCTCACCGACGGCCACGAGAGGATGCTGACCGGCGCGTTTTGGCACTACCGTCCCCGCGACCCCGTACATCGCCGACTGGTACTTCGCGCGGTGCGCGCGCATCAACGCGATGGCGTCGGTGTAGTCCATCGCGTCCGGCGGCTCGGTGCTGTTGCTGCCGGGTGCGTGGCCCGTCGGCCCCCAGTTGTCGACCTGCGGCACGAACAGTTGCGATGATTTCCATGGAATCGGATCGCCCGATACGGCGCGGAATACCGACCAGGTAGTCATCGACGCGGCGACACCGAAACCGATGGTGAGGATCATCAGCGCCGTAAGCGCCGGGTTGCGCTTCAGGCTGCGCAGTGCGAGGTCGAGGTAGTAAGCGAACACTTGTCAATCACTCCCAGCTACTGTTCTTTCCCTTCTGCATGAAGGGACGCTTGTCTTCCCCCTTCGCAGGAAGGGAGAGCTTGTCTTCCCCCTTCGCAGGAAGGGCGAGATTGTCT
>JBOHYW010000020.1:0-29150 GCA_050738155.1 Rhodanobacteraceae bacterium | reverse complement strand
GGCAAGTGATAGAACACCGTGACGCCGGCGGGCAAATTCTGGCCGGAATTGCCAGTGCGGGTGCGGCTGCCGAATCCACCGCTGCGGCGCGTCACCAGCCAGGTCTGTTGCGGCTTGAACAGATACGACGCATCGCTCGCAACCCGGGCCGAACTCAATTGCTCCAGGAATTGCAGGTTGTCGAGCGCCCAGAACGCGCGCCCGAAGGTGGCGATGACCAACGTGTGCTGCTCGGGCTGGATCGCGATGTCGGTGACTCGCACCGTCGGCAGATTGAGCGTCAACGGACGCCAATGTGCGCCACTGTCGAGGCTCATGTAGACCGTCGAACTGGTGGCCACGAACAACAGGTTCGACTGGTCCGGATCCTGGCGAACGCTCAGGACGTATTGGTCATCCGGCAGGCCGCTGATGATTTCGGTCCAATGCTTGCCGTAGTCGGTGGTCTTGTACACGTACGGGTGAAAATCATCCCAGCCGAAGCGGCTCGCCGACACGAACGCACCGCCGGGATCGGTATGCGAAGGTTCGACCGCGGTGATCGTCGACCACTCCGGCAACTTCGGTGGCCGCACCTGGTTCCAATGGGCGCCGCCGTCCTGGGTCACGTACACCAGACCGTCATCGGAACCGGTCCAGATGATCTTGTCGTTGAGCGGCGACACCCCGATCGTCGAGATCGTGCCGAACATCTCTTCGCCGGTCACGTCCGCGCTGATCGGACCGCCCGGACGCTGCTGCTTGCTCTTGTCGTTGCGGGTCAGGTCGGGGCTGATTTCTTTCCAGTGGATGCCTTCATCCGTGGTCTTCAGCAGCACGTTGGCACCGACCAGCAATTCCTTCGGCTTGTTCGGCACGGTGACCACCGCGTGGTGCCACCAGCCGTAGCGATACTTTATCTTGGCTCCCTTCAGTCCGAACTTGTAGGCGGGCCATGCACTGACGTTGGTGACCAGGCCAAGCCGGCGGTTTTCCTTCCACTGTTTGCTGTAGTAGCCGCTGCCGTAGGAAACCCACGGCGCGTCCGGTTTCGGCACCACCCAGCTCATCTCGCCGCCGATCACGCTGTGCCAGACGCCGGGGATGCCGCCGCCCGGTACCGCACTCGCCGACTCGACCGAACCGCGATCCTGCTGCGCGCCATAGATGTGGAACGGGAACTGCTTGTCCAGGTTCGCGTGATAGAACTGCCCGGTCGGCTGGTTGTGTTCCGAACTCCAGCTCTTGCCGGCATTGAGCGACACCGCCGCACCGCCATCGTTGCCTTCGATCAGGATGTTGGTGTGCTCGGGATTGATCCAGAACGCGTGGTTGTCGCCATGCGGCGGATGCAGCGCGGTGAGTTTCTTGCCGCCGTCATGCGAGACGTACACGCCAACGTTCGGGAGATAAATGGTGTTGGCGTCCTTCGGGTCGACATACACACGCATGTAATAGAAAGCGCGCTGGGTGATCTTCAGGCTGTCGTTGATCAGCTTCCAGCTTTGCCCGCCGTCTTGGGAGCGATACAGGCCACCCGGCTTGCCCGGCTTCACCTTGGCCTGGATCAATGCGTACACGACCTTCGGATTGCTCGGCGCCACGGCAACGCTGACCTTGCCGAAAATGCCACCCGGCAGGCCCTTGCTGTGGGAGATGTTGGTCCAGGTTGCACCGCCATCGGTGGTCTTGTAGATGCCGCTGCCGGGCCCGCCGCTCGAGAACGTCCACGGCCGCCGGTAGGCTTCCCACATGGTGGCGTAGAGCACCTTCGGGTTGGACGGGTCCATCGCGAGCGTGATCGCGCCGGTCTTGTCGTTGACGAACAGGATTTTCTTCCACGACTTGCCGCCGTCGATGCTCTTGTAAACGCCACGCTCGGGATTGGCCGCCCACACGTGGCCCATCGCCGCGACATACACGACGTCCGGGTTGTGCGGATCGACCACGATCCAACTGATGACGTGGGTCTTTTCGAGACCGATGTGCTTCCAGGTCTTGCCGCCATCGGTGGACTTGAACATCCCGTCGCCGGTCAGGAAGGTGTTGCGGATCGCCGGATCGCCGGTGCCCGCGTAGATGACCTTGGGATTGGATGGCGCGACCGCGATGGCGCCGACGTTGTTGCTGGTGAAGTACTTGTCGGAGATATTTTTCCAGTGCTTGCCGTAATCGTCGGTTTTCCAGACCCCGCCACCGGCATACGCGGCATAAAAGAGATTGGGTTCACTGGCGACGCCGGCCACGCTGGTCACGCGACCGCCCAGGTACGGCCCCAGGCTGCGCCACTTGAGGGCGCCGGTCAGATCCTGTGCCGGCACCGCCGCGGCGTTCGCTACCGTCATTCCCACCAGCAACCCCAGGGCCGCCAGCGCAGTCAAAACATGGCGTGCTTTATTCATGGCACAAAGCCTCCCGATCAGATGTATGAAATCCCCCGACGGGACGTCCCTGTCGCCATCGTCTTGAATTCACCCACGCGCAAGCCTGCATGCCCCGGAACAGTGCCGTTGTTTGCATGTCGCGAACGCGAAAGGCCAAGGCGCCGCGAAGCAACCCCCGACGCCCTCTGGCGTCGTCGTGTACCGTCAACGCTGGCTGCGTGCGCCCCCCCAGTGGGCGATGGGTCCATATCGAGACCCATCGTGGGCGCAGTCGTATCCATGGTCTTGACCGTAAGCCCAATACCGGCACTCCGACAGTGCCATTCGTTTAGGGCCAGCCGGCGAACAGGCCATCACAGACCGTCATCGAAAGCCACCCTCGCCACGCTTGCCACCGGGAAACCGCATGGGTTACATTGCGCCACAGCATTACGCATGCGATGTTTTTCGCAAATAAGTATCTGTTTTATATTATTTTTAGTGCATATTTTATAAATTTCCCAAAAAATATGTTGCACTGCACAATGAACCGCATTAGGATAGTCACCAGTTCGAAATCACCCCCGGCAAAGAGGGACCACAGCATGTACAGCCAATTCCAGAAACAGTCGCTCGACCTCGGCAAGCAGTTCGCCGAGCAGGCCTGCAAGGCGCAGATCACTGCGCTGAAGGGCATCGCCGAAATCCAGAGCCTGCAGGTCAAAGCGCTGGAAGCGCAGGCCAAGTCGAACCTGGCATTCATCGCCGATTCGCTGGAAGTCCGCGAAGCCCAGGACGTCACCGCACTGTGGCCGAAGGGCGTCGATTTCGCACGCGACAGCGCGGAAGCCGCCTATGCGACCAGCCAGGAAATCCTCGGCATCGCGCAGAAGACCGCCGAGCAGTTCGGCGACCTGACCCGCAACAGCCTGAAGGCGGCCAACGATGCCGCCGCCGCGCCCGCCAAGAAGGCGCGCTGATCCCGCGAGGGATCGAAAGAAAGTACCTCCCGCGAGGTACCGCAAAGCAAGTACGCGCGGCGGAGACCCCCCTCCCTCCTGCGGCGCGACTCCAGCCGGACGGCGCAAGCCGTCCGGTTTTTTATGTGTGTCTATTTTTGCGATCGCCCATGATCGCGGCTTCGGCAAACCATTTCGCGAACACGGTTGTCCGCCCGCACGAGACACCAGAGCGGACATCCCTGTCCTGACTTTCCACAACAGCGCCTCCGACCGCGGTGTCCGGTAACGTCCCGATTCCGGACCGACGCCGCTAGAACCGCCCGGCCTGGTAATCCTGCATCGCCTGCACGATCTGCTCCGGCGTGTTCATCACGAACGGACCATGGCGCGCCAGCGGTTCGTTGAGCGGACGACCGGCAACCAGCAGCACGCGTGCGGAAGCAGCAGCATCGGCGGGAACCGACATCTCGACCGCTTCGCCCGATGACAGCACGCCGAGTTCACGCAAGCCAAGCACCTCGGCGCCAATGTGTGCGGCGTCGCCTTCGAAGACGTACGCAAACGCGCTGTGACTCGTTGGCAGCGGCACCGACAACTTCGCGCCCGGTTGCAATTCAATATCGAGATACACCGGTTCGATCGCGATGCCGTTGACCGGCCCGGTGACGCCGAACAGTTCGCCCGCAACCACGCGCACCTTCACGCCCGGCACGGGTTCGGTCGAAGGAATCTTGTCCGGCGCGATGTCCTGATAGCGCGGATCGGTCATCTTGTCCTTCGCGGCGAGGTTCACCCACAACTGGAAGCCGCGCATCAGGCCGTGCTCCTGCTCGGGCATTTCCGAATGCACGATGCCCCGTCCCGCCGTCATCCACTGCACGCTGCCGGATTCGAGCAGGCCCGAGTTGCCGTGGTTGTCGCGATGGCGCATGCGCCCGTCCAGCATGTAGGTGACGGTCTCGAAACCGCGATGCGGGTGGTCGGGGAAGCCCGCGATGTAATCGTTGGCCGAGTCCGAGCCAAACTCGTCGAGCAACAGGAAAGGATCCAGCGAATCCAGCATCGGCTGGCCGATCACGCGGGTCAGCTTGACGCCGGCGCCATCGGATGTCGGTATGCCGCGCACGCGACGTGTGACGGTACGGGAAGCCATGGGACACCTCCGGAATTCAGATGCACCCAAGATGCGCCCACGGCGTGCAAGAAACAATGCCTGGGGTGGAAACGCTGCGTTCGCCGAACGCCACTTTCCAAGCCAACGACGCCGGCTCCGGCCTTCGTCCTTGAGCCGGCCTACGCGCAATGCCGGCTCTCCGCCTCTCAGCTTTTCGCCGGCGCGCGCAAGTCCCACTCGAAGTGGCTGTTGTGAAAAGTCAGGCCAAGGATGGCCGCTCTGGTGTTTGAGATGCGTCAGCCTTCGAGTGACGGCGACGCTCAATGGAGCCGCGATCAGGGACGATCGCACAAATCAATGCACCCAATGCCCACCGCGCCGCGCCGGCACATTCGAAGACGCGCTGGCCGACGCCCCGCCACTCGCGATGCGTTCGCGTTCGGTCGGCGGGCGCACGCGCCAATAATGCGCGACGGCCTCCACCGCGTCGGGAATCTGCGCGAGACACGCTTCGTATTCGTTGTCATCCAGTTTGGCAACCGGCACATCCGCGGCGAGCACGCCCTCGTCGACTGCCAGCGCCATGATGGGCGTCAGCATTTCCAGCAGTTCGCCGTCCTCGGCCAGGCGCGCTTCCCAGATCGGCGCGCGCAGGTCGATGCCGCGGCTGAAGCCTTCGCACCAGCCCGCCGCGCTCAGGTCGAAATGCGTCGCTACCTGCGGTTCGGGTCCGGAATCGACCTCGCCCAACACCGGCTCGTACATCTCGCCGTCCAGTTCCGCGGGAATCGATTCGTTGAGTTTGGCCAGCAACGCCAGCACCGCCGCACCCTGCTCGGGATCCTCGAACGGCGCATGCAACACCTCGGGCAGCCACTCCTCGGGCAACGCCGGGTCGGGCCCGATCGCCAGCGCGGTCAACAGCCCGTGCACCCCATCCAGCAGCAAGGTCTGGTCGGATTCGTGGGCATGGCCGCGTAAATAACGATCGAGCACTTCGAGCTCGGTGTCGTCGATGATTTCGCGGGCGGCGGGGATCTCGTCCATGCTTTGCATGATCGGGGCGCGTCGCTCAGTTCGCAAGCTCCAGCACCGCCGGCGTGTGATCCGATGGGCGTTCCCAGGTGCGCGGAGTACGGTCGATCGATGCCGCGGCCATGCGTTCGCGCAAGCCCCGACTGGCGAGGACCAGGTCGATGCGCAGGCCAAGATTGCGGCGGAACGCGGCCTGCCGGTAATCCCACCAACTGAAGTGTCCGGCGTCTTCGACGAAGGCGCGGAACGAATCGACCAAGCCGAGCTCCAGAATGCCGCGCAGCGCGGCGCGTTCCGGTTCCGAACACAGGATCTGGCCGCGCCACGCGTCGGGATCGTGCACGTCGCGATCGTCCGGCGCGATGTTGAAATCACCCAGCACCACGAGCTTGTCATGGCGCTGCAATTCCGCACGCAGGTAATCGGTGACGGCCCGCAGCCATTCAAGTTTCCACGCGTATTTTTCGCTGCCGACACTCTGGCCGTTGACGACGTACAGATCGATGATGCGCACGTCGCCAATGGTCGCGGCCAGCACCCGCCGTTGCGGGTCATCGAATCCCGGCACGCCCGCGACCACATCCTGCAGGGGTTCGCGCGCCAGGATCGCGACGCCGTTGTAGGTCTTCTGGCCCGAGTACGCTACCTGATAACCGAGTGCCTCGATTTCTGCGCGCGGAAACCTGTCATCCGCGAGTTTGGTTTCCTGCAACGCCAGCACGTCCGGCTGCGCTTCGCGGCACCATTGTTCGAGGTGCGGCAACCGCACCTTCAGCGAATTGACGTTCCACGAGGCTATGCGCATCGGCGCATTGTAGGCAGTCCGGCCACCGCACGCGAACGAGTGGCGTGATGCCGGCCGTGCCGGCTCCGCCCTTTGGGCTTGAGCCGGCCTACGACACCATGGGCCGGCTCACCAATGACACCATGGCCTGGCTCAAGCCGTAGGCCGGCTCAAGGAGCACAGCGACGGAGCCGGCAGGCGCAGGACAAATGTTCAGGCGGCAAGCCCGTAGGATCGCAACAAGGCATCCGGCTGCGGCGCGCGCCCACGAAACGCGACGAAGCTTTCCAGTGCCGGCCGGCTGGCGCCGACTGCAAGAAATTCGTCACGGAAGCGCGCCCCGGTTTCGGCATCGATGACGGAGCCACCGTCGCCGTCCTGGTTCTGGATGGCACGCTCCTCGAATGCGCTGAACACATCGGCCGACAACACTTCGGCCCACAGGTAGCTGTAGTAACCGGCTGCGTAACCACCCGCGAAGATATGGCTGAAGGCATGCGGGAAACGCTGCCATGCCGGCGGATGCAGCACCGCGGCCTGGCGCCGCGCCGCTTCCAGCGTTTCCATCACGCGTGCGCCACGCGCGGGGTCGTAGTTCACGTGCAACAGGAAATCGAACAGCGCGAATTCCAGTTGCCGCACCAGGAACATCCCGGCTTGGAAGTGTCGCGCTGCCAGCATCTTGTCGAACAATTCTTCCGGCAATTTTTCACCACTCGACCAGTGCTTCGCGAACAGGTCCAGCGCCTGCCGATTCCAGCAGAAGTTCTCCATGAACTGGCTGGGCAATTCCACCGCGTCCCATTCCACGCCGTCGATGCCACCGATCGATGGCAGATCGATGCGCGTGAGCATGTGATGCAGACCGTGGCCGAACTCATGGAAGATCGTCTGCACGTCGTCGTGCGTCAGCAAAGACGGATGCCCGCCCGCGGGCGGTGCGAAATTGCAGGTAAGGAACGCAATCGGCAACTGGGTCTTGTCGCCATCGCGGAAGCGTGCGCGGCAGACGTCCATCCATGCGCCACCGCGTTTGCCGCTACGCGCATACAAGTCGAGATACACGCCGGCGATCACCTGCCCGGCTGCGTCGCGGACCTCGCAATAGCGAACATCCGGATGCCATACATCGACTCGCTCACGCGCGGGCTCGACGGTGATGCCGTAGAGCTTGCCGGCGACCGCGAACAACCCGTTCAAAACCGACGGCAGCGGGAAATAGGCTTTCAGCTGTTCCTCGTCCAGCGCGTAACGCTCGCGCCGCAGCTTTTCCGATGCGTACGCGACATCCCAGGATTCCAGGGTTTCCAGCCCCAGTTGCGTGCGCGCGTAGTCGCGCAATTCGTCCAGCTCGCGTTGCGCGACGGGCTTGGCGCGGGCGATCAGGTCGCGCAGGAACGCCAGCACCTCGTCGGGTGTCTTCGCCATCTTGGTGGCGAGCGATTCCTCGGCGGCATTGGCAAACCCGAGCAATCGCGCAGCCTCAAAGCGCAGTGCCAGGATCTTTTCCATCCGCGTGGAATTGTCGAACTTGCCGGCATCCGGTCCCTGATCGGACGCGCGCGTCTGGTAGGCCCAATAAACCCGTTCGCGCAAGCCGCGGCTGTCGGCGTAGGTCAGCACCGCCTGCACCGCGGGCTGCTTCAAGGTCACCAGCCAACCGCCGAGATCGCGTTCGCGCGCGTATTCGCGCAGCACCGCGCGACCCGACTCCGGAATGCCGGCCAGGTCGCGTTCGTCTTCGACATGCTCGTGCCAGGCGTCGCTGGCATCCAGCACCGCGTTGGAAAATTCGGTGGTGAGTCTGGCCAGTTCGTTGGCGATTTCCCGAAACCGCGTGCGTGCGGGTTCTTCCAGCGCGACGCCGGACAATCTGAAGTCGCGCAAGGCGTGTTCGACCAGCGCACGCTCGGCGCGCGCACGGGTCGAAAAATCCGGCGCGTCGGCGACCGCCTGGACCGCGGCGTACAAGTCGCGATTCTGACCGAGCGCCGTCGAGAAGTCGGTGATTGCCTCCAGCGCCTTGTCGTAAGCCAAGCGCAGTTCCGGGCTGTCGGCGACCGCGTGCAAGTGCGAAACCGGTGCCCAGGCGCGTGCCAGGCGCTGGTCGAGGCGCTCCTGTTCCACCATCACGTGTTCGAACATGTCCGATGGTGGCTGGCGCGGTGCTTCGGGCGCGGCCAAGGCATCGATGCCACGCTGGTAATCGGTCAGGATGGCGCCGATCGTCGGCGCAATCTCGGCGGCTTGGATTTTCGAGAACGTGGGCAAAGCCGCATCGCTGGGCAGCGGGTCGTTGGCGGGCATAAAACACTCCTGGAGATTCCCCAGCGTGGCGTTGCTGCACGCCAAAATCAAGCGGGTCCGACAGCACCGGATACCGGCCAGCCCCCGACGGGCCCTAGAATCGCCACATGGAAACGACGCCGCGTCCCGACCTGCATGCGCTGCTCAAGCGCACCGCCGTGTTTGGCCACCTCAAGCCGCACCAACTGGATGAATTGCTGCGCGAAATGATCTGGTTTTGCGTACCCGGTGGCGCGCCGCTGTACCTGCACGGCGAGGAATCCGACGCGTTGTACTTTCTGAAATCCGGCAGCCTCGGCGTGTTCGGGGTACCGCTGATCGGTGGCGAACCGCGCATGCTGGGCGTGGTCGCGGCCGGATCGTCACTGGGCGAACTCGGCCTGATCAGCGGCGAGGTGCGCAGCCACAGCATCCGCGCGTTGCGCGATTCGGAAGTGTTGCGGCTACCCCGCGCCGGCTATGAAAACCTGATCGCACGACATCCACAGGCGATGCTGGGCGCGGCGCGGATCGCGGTGCAACGCCTGCTGCGCGGTGCGCGCGCCGACGCCACCAGCCCACCACGCACCTTCGCGATCCTGCCGTTCGACCAACACATCGACGCGCGCGCGTTCGCGGAAGAACTGCAACGCCAACTGATGCCATGGGGTGGCTGCGCGGTCATCGACGCGCAGCATGGCCGCGGCCACGACAGTGCATGGTTCGCCGCACACGAAGCCGAGTCGCGTTTTGTGCTGTACGTGGATGACGGCGATCTGGCGTGGCGCTGGCTGTGTCGGCGACAGGCCGACGCGTTGTTGCTGCTGGCAAACGCCGCGCAAGCTCCCGCCGATTGGCCGTATCCGATCGACGCGGCAATCGGTACCACCGATACGTTGCACGGTGCCGCCGCGAATTATGCGCAGCACCGGCCACGGCACCTGGTGCTGCGCCATCCACCCGGCAAGTTCATCTACGGCGCGGCACGCGCCTGGCGCGCCAAGCTCGGCGATGGCGAACTGCAACACCACCATTTTCGCCATGCCGCGGATGTCGCGCGGATCGCGCGGTTGTTGTCCGGCCACAGTACCGCGTTGGTACTGTCGGGCGGCGGCGCACGCGGCTTCGCGCAGATCGGCGTCGTGCAGGCGCTGCGCGAAACCGGCATCGAGGTGGACACGGTGGTCGGCACCAGCATCGGCGCGATCATCGGTGCAGGCATCGCCTATGAATGGAACGACGGCAAATTGCGCGCGACCTGTCGGCGCACACTGGTGGACGGCAAACCGCTCAGCGACTGGACCTTGCCGCTGGTGGCGCTAACACGCGGCGCGCGCACCACGATGCTGATGCGCGAGGCATTCGGCGAAATCGACATCGAGGATCTGCCGATCCGCTTCGCCTGCGTATCGGCCGACCTGACGGCGGGCGGCACCGCGGTCCATCGCGAGGGCTTGCTGTGGCGATGGCTGCGCGCCTCCAGTGCGGTGCCCGGCATCCTGCCGCCGCTGTTTCACGGCGGGCACGTTTACGTGGACGGGGCGGTGATCAACAACCTGCCAACCGATACGCTGGCCGAGGAAATTCACGGGCGGGTGATCGCGGTCGACATCGGCGCCGACGACACGCTGCGCGCCGGTGTCGACGAACCCGCTTCGCCGCCGCTGCCGATCTTGTGGGCCGAACGCAAACGGCGGAACTGGCGGCCTGGCGCGTTTTCAATCCTGGTGCGCGCGGGCATGGTCAATTCAGAAACCGGCAGCGCACGCCGGCGCGAACTCGCCGACCTGGCATTGCGCCCGGACATGCGCCCGATCGGCATGTTCGACTGGCACAAGTTCGACCAGGCGATCCAGATCGGCTATCGCTGCACCCGCGATGCGCTGCGCGCGGAAGCGACGCCGTCCCGCGACGAGTGACGCTGCTCGCGCAGCAGGTACGTGTCGGTATTACGCTATCGAGTCCCCACCCGCAACGAAGTGCCATGGCGAATATGCGCGCATACCGGAACGTGACGCCAAAACTGGGCGCGCGTGTCTACATCGACCCCGCCGCGACGGTGATCGGCAGCGTGGAACTGGGCGATGATGTTTCGATCTGGCCGGGCGCGGTGTTGCGCGGCGATGTCGAATGCATCCGCGTCGGTGCGCGCAGCAACATACAGGACGGCGCGGTGTTGCACGTCACCCACGACGGCCCCTACACGCCCGGCGGCTTCCCCTGCAACGTGGGCTGCGAGGTCACCGTCGGCCATGGCGCAGTCGTGCACGCCTGCAGCATAGGCGATTGCTGCCTGATCGGAATGCATGCAACCGTGTTGGACGGCGCCGTGGTGAAGCGGCACGCCTTCGTCGGCGCCGGAGCGCTCGTCGCGCCCGGCAAGATCGTCGGCGAAGGCGAATTGTGGGTGGGCAATCCCGCGCGTTGCGTGCGCCGGTTGAGCGACAAGGAAATCGAGGCGTTGCACTATTCCGCGCGGCACTACGTCGAAGTGAAGGACGAGTATCTCGCTATTGCGTAGGCCGGCTCGAGGCCGTAGGCCGGAGCCGGCGGTCAGGGCCTGGACGCCGAGTCCATCGCCGGAAGACTCCAGGCGTCCTGCCTTCCGGCCCTTCGGGCCCGGCTTCGCCATTCGCGTCGCTCCTGCGGCGCAGTCGCCGCTTGCGCGGCTTGATCTGGCCTACTCGGCCGCCTGCGGAAGGGGGCATGCGGTATTCACCCCCTTCGGAACGAAGGGGGTCGCGGCAAAGCCGCGGGGGGATGCGGCCCGCCGCGAAGCGCGCGCAGCGCCGCCTCGGTATCCGGTCGCACACCATGCCAGCGCAGGAACGACGCGGCTGCGGTTTCGATGAGCATGCCGAGGCCGTCAAACGCTGCCGCACAACCCGCGGTACGCGCCCACGCCACGAACGGCTGCGCCGCCAGGCCGTAGCTCAAGTCATAGGCAACCGTCGTGGCATCCGCCAACGATGACGGCAACCCCAGTTTGGTGTGCTGCACACCGGCCGACGTCGCGTTGATGACGAGGTCGAACCTGTCGCAACGCTCCAGCGAACCCCACTCTGCAACGCGCACGCGTTCCGGTTGCGCCAACGCATCGACCAACGTTTGCGCACGCTCGAAGGTGCGATTGGCGACCACCAGACTTTTCACGTTTGCCTGCAGCAACGCGAATGCCGCTGCGCGCGCCGCGCCGCCCGCGCCCAGCAGCAACACGCGGTGGCCGGACGGCTCGACACCGCAACATGCACGCAGGTCGGCAAGCATCCCGGCGCCGTCGTTGCTGTCGGCTTCGATGCGGCCATCGGGCAAAAGCGTCAAGACATTCGCTACGCCGAGACGCTGCGCGGTTTCCGTGCGCGTGTCCGCCAATTCGAACGCAGCCGCTTTGTGCGGCAAGGTCACATTGGCGCCACCCCCGCCGGCTGCGAAAAATGCGTGCACCACATCCGTGAAGGCTTCAGGTGCAGCATCGATCGCCGTGTATTCCAGAGCGATACCGGCCCGCTCGCCGAACAGTGCGTGCAGGCGCGGCGACAGCGAGTGCGCGATGGGGTGGCCGAAGACGGCGTAACGGGCAAGCGACATTTGTGGAGATCGGGATCGGGATCGGAATCGGGGACCGGGGACCGGGGACCGGAACAGCTTACAAGTCCGGTGGACTCGGGACTCGGGACTCGAGACTCGAGACTCGAGACTCGAGGAGCATAAAGCCTTACACCCTTCGGAACGAAGGGGGTCGCCGCAAAGCGGCGGGGGATGTCATTACCCAGGACAAAAGCCATCCCCTCTCGCGCTTCGCGCGCGTTCGCTTCGCTCCGCCCTTCGCAAGCGAAGGGGGAGGCGAGCCACGCGGTGCCCGAACAACGGTGGAGATAGCGGCGCCGCTATCCCCGCCTCCGCGCAAGCGTCATCCCCGCATACTCTGTCGCAATCGGTGAGACATGCAGGATGCAAGCTGCATTCAACCCCGCAAACCGGAGTCCGCCATGCACCGCCGTTCCGCAATCCAGCAACCGCATCAATTCGATGCGTTGCGCCTCGCCACCGGAACTTGGCTGGCTTCCGGACTCGTGCTGCTCGGATTGACCCCGCTGCCGCTGCACGATCCAATCTGGGGCTGGTCACCGGCTTTCTGGCTGCTGGTCGCGCCTTGCGTACTGCTGTTGGCCAAGTCCATGTGCGCACGCTGGGTGGCACGCACGCCTTCGTCGCATGACGCAACGCCACACCATCGCCGCGCGCGAGGCGTGTCGTCCATGGCCAAACGTCGCATGATTGCCGGCCCGACAAATCGGTCAGGGCTACCCGCTGAACGCCGCGTGCGAGCCAAAGGATTGCGGCGGATAGCGCAGCAGATCAGATGATGCCTGAATCAAGCCTTGAGGCCATTGCGCTTGGCTTGCATCCGCCGCAGCAATTCCTGCATCACGCGGCGATACAGTTCCTCGCCGAGCTCGGCGTCCTCGACGCCGGCATCGATCGACGGGTTGTCGTTGACTTCGATGACCACCGTACGATCGCGCGTTTGCTTGATGTCGACGCCGTACAGACTCGAGCCGATCGGCGCGGTCGAACGCAGCGCCAGCTTGACGACCTCGGGCGGTGCGTCTTCGAGCTTCAGGGTTTCGAACCCACCGGAACGTGCACGGCCGCGCGCGGCGTGATTGTAGATTTGCCAGTGGCCACGTGACATGAAGTACTTGCATGCATACAGCGGCTGGCGATCGAGCACACCGATGCGCCAGTCGAAATCGGTGTACAGGAATTCCTGGGCGATCAACAGTGCGGTGCTCTGGAACAATTCCGCGGCGGCGCGGGTGAGTTGCTCCGGATCGTCCACCTTGACCACGCCGCGTGAAAACGAACCGTCGGGAATTTTCAGCACCAACGGAAAGCCGAGCTTCTCTGGTAGCGCCCGCAACTGCTTGGCATCTTCGCGGTACAGGACTTCCGAGCGCGGCACGGCGATCTTTTTCGCGCGCAGCAAGTCGTTCAAATAAATCTTGTTGGTACAACGCAAGATCGACGTGGGGTCGTCGATCACCACCATGCCCTCGCGTTCGGCCTTGTGGGCGAAGCGGTAAGTGTGATCGTCGGGCGCGGTGGTCTCGCGGATGAACAGGCCATCGTATTCGGCAAGACGCGGGTAATCGTGCTTGTTGATCGGATCGACTTCGATACCCAGCTCGCGTCCGACCGCGACGAAGTGTTTCAATGCGCGCGCGTTCGACGGTGGCATCGACTCCTGCGGATTGACCAGCATCGCGACGTCATAGCGAAATTGCCGGCGTGCGCGCGGCTTGCGCCACAGACGTTTGGAAAACGCGTCCAGCGCCTGCGCGAAAGCATCCTCCTGGCCATCGTCCAGCGTGTGCAGGCCGACCGGTTTGATCGCGCTGATTTGCCACACGCGATCGCGCTCGAATTCGATCCGCAGCAGCGGGCACGGAAACATCTCGAACACCTGCCGCGCCAGGTCCTGCAGGGCCGGATACGAAGTGACGCCGAAATACACCAGGATGCCGAGGTCGGTGGTGTCCTGCCCGCCAGCCGGCAGGAAATGCGTGAGCTTCTGGTTCAGATCCTCGACGTCCAGACCATACAACGCGCGCTTGCGCAGATCGCTGATGGTACGCACCGAGGGAATCACCCGATGCCCGCGCGCCTCGCCCAGCAACGACACGTAATGGCCGATGCCGAGGTATTTGTAACTGCGGCAAAGATTGATGACGTGGGTGCGCTCGTCGCCGTCGAGCGGTTCGCGCAGGTATTGCATCGCGGTCACGACGTTGTCGGACGGGTAATACGAACCCCAATCCGAAGTCTTTTCCACGACGATGACGAGTCGACTCATGACGGGTTTCGCGAACGGCCTGCGATCGATCCGCGCAGTGTCGGCACTTGCGCAACCGAACGCAAGCGCCGCGAGCATGGTCGGGGGGGGTAAGGGTTCAGCTCTTGCAGGTAATCGATCCACGCGCCTACGCTGCGCACATGCCAGGTCGGACCACCGCCCCCATCCGTGCAGCCACGCTCGCCGATCTCGATGCACTGGTGGCGTTGGAAAACGCCACGTTCGCGAGCGACCGCATCTCCCGCGCGCAGTGGCGGCGGCATGTCGCCAGCACTACCGCGGCGGTGCTGGTCAGTGGCGCACCCGGCCGCGTGCATGCCGCAGCCATGGTGTTCTATCGCAAGCACGCGCACGTCGCACGGCTGTATTCGCTGGCGGTAGGCGCCGGCTGTCGCGGCACAGGGCTGGGCGCCGCTCTGCTGGCTGGCGCGGAAGCCGACGCCCGCCGGCACGGCTGCCGAGCGCTTGGCTTGGAGGTGCGCATCGACAACCAGGCGGCAATCGCGCTGTACGAACGCCGCGGCTACCAGCGCATGGCACGCCTTGCCGGTTATTACGAAGACGGCGCCGATGGTTGGCGGTACCGCAAAATGCTTGCGTGATCCACAGCGGTCACCGCGACCGCGTAAACTGGCTCGCCAAGCCCGCGGGAATTTGCCGATGCGCCTGAAATCCGGATTGATATTTGTCTCTGTATTGGGCGTTTGCGCACTCAGCGGCTGCGGGCAAAAGGGACCGTTGACATTACCGCCGACCAAGCCGGTTCCGGCTGCCGCCACCTCCGCATCACCGGCCCCGTCCTTGCCGCCACCGCCGGTGTCGCCTGCGACCGTCGCGCCGCCAGCGGCACCGTCTTCGACTGCGCTACCGCTGCCAGCCAGCGCAGCCAGCAGCGGCTGAAACCTGCCCTCGACATGAACTTCGAATTCACCAAGATGCACGGCCTCGGCAACGACTTCGTCGTGCTGGACGCACGCCAATCTTCGCTGCCACTCGATGCCGCGCGCATCGCTGCGATGGCGGATCGCCACACCGGCATCGGCTTCGACCAGTTGCTGATCGTCGAAGCGGCACATGATCCCGCTTGCATTGCCGGCTATTCGATCCGCAATGCCGACGGCTCCATGGCGAAGCAATGCGGCAACGGCGCACGTTGCATCGGCGCATGGCTGCACCGGGATGGCGTGCTTGCGATCGGTGAACACGCACGCCTGGAAAGCCCTGCCGGCGTGATCGGCATGCGCCTTGCCGACGCCGCAACGGTTACAGTGGAGATGGGCGAGCCGGTGTTCGGGCCGGCGCATATTCCATTCGAAGCGCCTGCGCAAGCTGCGACCTATCCGCTGGATGTCGACAACGAACACGTGGAAATCAGCGCGGTGTCGATGGGCAACCCACACGCCGTCATGCGCGTGTCCGACCCGGGTGCCGCACGGATCGATCAGCTCGGCCCCGCGATCTCCAGCCATCCGCGCTTTCCGGAAGGCGCCAACACGGGTTTCGTACAAGTGCTGAATAACGCAAACATCCGCCTGCGCGTACACGAACGCGGTGCCGGCTGGACCCTGGCCTGCGGCAGCGGCGCCTGCGCCGCGGTCGCGGCGCTGCGCCTGACCGGCGAGGTCGCTGACGAGGTGCGCGTGCACCTGCCGGGTGGAACGCTGGACATCGCCTGGACAGGCCCCGGTCACGCGTTGTGGATGACCGGCCCGGCAGCGTTCGTGTTCAACGGCGAATGGCTTGATTTGTGAACTGCTGGCTATGAAAAAATTTTTACCACGGATTTACACGGATGATCACGGATAGAGCAGCTTTTGATCCGTGTGCATCCGCGAAAATCCGCGGTAGAGCTTTTTCTGACAAATCCGCTTCTGAATCCGCATATATCCGCGTTCATCCGCGTCCGAGGCTTTTCCGTTTGCGTTCGCGCGGCCAAACACCCAAACTTTGCGGCAACCCGTGACCGGCCCGCCACACATGCCCGACCTGACCCTGAAACAGAGCCTCGCCGCGATGGACATCGCCGAATACCTGCGCGAGCACCCACGCTTCCTGGAACACTTTCCGGATGTCGCGACGGAGCTGGTGATGCCGCGCGAGAACGGCCCCGCCGCGTCGCTGGCCGCGTACCAACTGGAAGCGCTGCGGACACGCAATCGGGAAATGTCTGAGCGGCTGGCGGGCCTGGTCGAAAACGCACGCGACAACGAAGAATTGATGGTGCGCGTGCACACCCTCACCGTCGGCCTGTTGCGCGACAACACACTAGCCGATACCTGCAAGAGTTTCGTCGGCGCGCTCAACGAGGATTTCCATACCAGCCTCGTGCGCCTGGTGCTGTTTCGCAACGTACAGGACTTGTCGCAGGCGCCTTGGTTGGTTCTCGTTCCCGAAGGCGCCAGCGCAATGCCACGCTTCGCGGACTTCCTGAAGCGCGGCGATCCGGCCTGCGGGCGACTGGCGCCGGACAAACTCGAGCGATTGTTCGGCGCCGATACCGACAAGGTGCAGTCGGCGGCACTGCTGAAAATCGGGTCGCAAGGTATGCTCGCGATCGGCAGCGACGACCCCAACCGCTTCCATCCCGGGATTGGCACCCTCTTCCTCAAACTGATCGCGCAGGCGCTGGACGCCGCGCTGTCACGGTTCCCGGTCGAATGAAATGCATGCCGCTCTGGCTGACGACGTTGCACGGTTTCTCGAATACCTGAAGATCGAGCGCCACTATTCCGCCGGCACGCTGCGCAATTACGCGCACGCGTTGGAAACGCTGAACCGCTTCGCCGATTCGCTGTTGCTCGCCCACTGGGACGAGTTGCGCGGCGAGCAACTGCAGACACTCATCGCCAATGAACACCGCCGTGGCCTTGAGCCGCCCTCGCTGCGGGCGATGCTGTCGGCTTTTCGCAGTTTCTTCCGATTCCTGGCACGCGAAGGAAAGATCCAGAACAATCCCGCCGCCGGCGTGCGCTCACCCAAGGTCCGGCGCAAGCTGCCGGAAGTGCTGGATGTCGACGAAGCCGCCGCGTTGGTCGAAGTGGACGCCAACGATCCACTGGCACTGCGTGATCGCGCATTGCTCGAATTGCTGTATTCCAGCGGAGTACGTGTCTCGGAATTGTGCGGCATACGCTGGCGCGATCTCGACACCGAGCAAGGCTTGTTGCGGGTGACCGGCAAGGGCAACAAGACCCGCATCGTGCCGGTGGGCAGGCTGGCGCTGGCCGCTCTTGCGGCGCTGCGCGAATCGCAACCCGCCGGCGCGGATGATCCCGTATTGCGTGGACGCGGCGATCACGCGCTGACACCGGGCGCGGTACGTGCGGCGGTCAAGCGGCGCGCACGCCAGCAAGGCGTGTGGAAACGCGTGTACCCGCATTTGCTCAGGCATTCCTGCGCATCGCACCTGCTGGAATCGTCCGGCAACCTGCGCGCAGTGCAGGAATTGCTTGGCCACGCCGACATCAGCACCACCCAGATTTATACCCACCTCGATTTCCAGCATCTGGCTCGTGTGTATGATGCCGCGCATCCGCGCGCGAAACGGAAGTAGACCCTATGGACCGCATTGCAATCGATAGGGTCTACCCGCAAGGTAGGGCGGATCAAGGCGCGTAGCGCCGACTGCGCCGCAGGAGCGGCGCGAACGGCGAAGCCGGGCCCGAAGGGCCGGAAGGCAGGATGCCTGGAGTTTTCCGCCGCTCACGCGGCTTGATCCGGCCTACTTGTTTCGGCAATCGCGCGCGTACACACCGTTCCAGCCGGTCGCGAGCACACTCCATATTGGCGGTCCATTTCACGCTGCGAGCAAGCTACTCGTCACACCGTATAACCCAAACGCTCGATCCATGGGCGCAGGATCGGCAGCACCGGTTCAAAATGTTCGCGATAGGCCTGCCAGCGCGCCACCGAGCGATCGTGGACGGATTCGGTGACTTGCGCATAACTGGGCGTACTGATGAAGCGTTTGCTGCGTGCATGTTCGGCAAACCTGGCCAGCGGTGAGGCGTCGGCAATTTCGAGGAACTCTCCAAGCCGCGCCACCTGTTGATCGAATTCGGCAACGACCGACTCGTAACGCCATTCCAGCACGTGTGGTGCGAACACTTCCGTGTGCCGGTAGAACTGTTCGAAGACCTGCACGTAACCCCGCGCGAGGCGCTCCAGCGATGCGCACAACACCATGAAAGCCGGTGAACGGAAGGCTTGCATGCTGCAACTGAGCAACACGTCGCAGGGATGCCGCAGGCACAGGATGATGCGGGCTTCGGGAAACAGCCGCAGGATCATGGGCAGGCAAAGCATGTTCAACGGATTTTTGTCCACCAGTCGACGCTGCGCGAGATCCGGCAGCACGCGGGCGACCATCCGCCAGTAGACGGCACGCAACTGATCGGCATCACTCTGGGTCAGGCTCGCAAGGTCGGCTGGGTAATGCTGCCCGACCCCTTCCATGCGCTCGGTCAACTCCTGGATGTATCCGCGCTCATCCATCGACTGGAAGTCAGGATGCGCATCGAGCATCTGCTCCAGCAGGGTCGTGCCGGAACGGGGAAAGCCGATCACGAAGACTGGGTTGCGCGCAGCGTCGGGCGAGCCAAGCTGCTTCCATCCCGCATACGCGACAGCGCTGACAGACCGCTTCGCCATCGGCAGCAATTGGCTGTCGGACGCCAGCAATTCCGGGGCCACATCGCGTGCGATTCCGAGTTGCGAGTCGTGCGCGGTCTGCAACGCTTGCCATGCGTCCCGGTATCGGCCCTGCCGATCACGCGCAGCCGCCAACCCGAACGCGGCGCTTGCGCGGATCTCCGCATCGACGGCCAAGTCGAGCACGCGCCGGTAGAGCGCCACGGCGTCGGCATAACGGCCTTCGCGCATGGCCAGCGCGGCATGCATGCGCCAGCCATCGGCGCGCGCTTCGATAGCCTCCGCCGGCAGCGCGTCCAACGCATCCAGCGGCAATTGCTGCAGTTCACGCTGCGCCTTCGCAACCTGATTGCTTCTTTCGTACAACGCGACGCGCTGCGCGGCGATGCGCAGCCGCAAGGCTCCGGCGGCCGATTCTCCGGGCAGCACTGCCCGCGCCAAAGCATCCAGCGCTGCATCGACGGCGCCCTGCGTGGACAGCATCGCTGCCAATGCCAGGGCTTGTTCGGCCGGCTGCGGCGGCCAGTCGCGCGCGCCATCCAGCATCGCCTCTTCGCTGTTACTGTCGCCACAGACGTGACAAGCATGCGCGGCCTGCAGGCGTGCTTCGATGAACTGCGGCGACAGCCGTACCGCCTCCATCAAGGCCTGCCGGGCCACCATCCAGCGTCGCTGCTGGATGTACAGCAGGCCAAGGTTGTAATGGACTTCTGCATCCCGTGGTGCCAGTGACCGGGCCTCCAGCAACGCACGTTCCGATGCATCCGGATCACCGGATTGCCGGCAGGCAACGCCGAGATTGTTCCAGTAGGCGGAAACATTCGGTCGCATCCGCGACAGGCGCGCGAACGTTTCCACTGCTTCGGCATGGCGCCCGGTTTGTTGCTGTGCCAGTCCGAGCAGGGCCAGCACTTGCTCGCTGTCCGCGGCGACGGGAGAAGCTTGAGCTGCAAGCGCAATGACACGGTCAAAGTGGCCAGCGTTCCACGCGACTGCCATGGATTCTGCAAGTGCATTGGTCGAAGCAGGCATGCAGTTTCGATCCCGTTTTTGAACGAGTGTACCCATGAAAAAAGGGCGCCGCTTTCGCGGCGCCCTGGTACGGTCCGATTCACGCGTCTAAAAATTCCCGAAGAACACGCAGGGCAGATCAAGGCACTTCGAGTCTTGATCCGGCCTACACAGCAGGTTATTCGGGATTTTTTCAAAACTTCAGCGTGGCGCGTGCCCAGTAATACCGCCCCATCGCGTCGTAGGTGGCGGTATCGGTATTGACCCCGCCGTTCTGGTAGATCAGCGGTGGCCGCCGGCCGAACACGTTGTCCACGCCCACATCGAAGCGGGTATGGATGGCAGGCACGGCGTAGCCAAGCTGCAGGTCGCTGTACACCACCGAGGCAACCGGCAAATTCGCGCCGGTGGCGGCATCCGCGTTGAGCGCGGTCACCGAGCTGATGTAGCGCGCCCGCCACTGGGCGTCCCAGTTGTGGCGTTGCCAACCGAGCGTGAGCGTGCCACGCCAACGCGAAATATTGCCGAACTGCGCATTCCAGGTGCCAGCGAGTTTGCTGACGGACGAACCGGCGCCGCCCGGCGTGGCGTTGTTGTTGAATGTCGACACATATGACGTAGCCAATCCAACCTTGAAATTGCCGGGGTCCACGCTGCCGAAGTTGAAGTGCGGAAGCTTGTAATTGACGGTGAAGTCGATACCGCTGGTACTCAAGGACCCAAGATTGACGACCGGTGTGTCGATGTAGTTCACCTGTCCGGGATTTTGGGTGGTGGTGCCGTAGCGGTGGATGAACGGACAGAACGGGCTGCTGGCGTTGTTGAAGCAGGCATTGACCACGGTACGTCCGTCGATCGCCACCAGGGTGTCGTAAAGATAGATGTGCCAGAAGTCGAGGCTGGTGTTGAGCCCGGGGACCCAGTCCGGACCATAGACCAGGCCGAAATCGACGGACTTGCCGTGTTCCGGCTTGAGGTTTGCACCCACCACCCTGGAGCCCGAGTAGTAGGTGTTGACTTGCGCCGGATGGTTGCCCGACCAATTTGGCGGCACGGACTGGCAGGCTGCCGCGTGTTGCGCGACTTCGGCGGCACTCAAATGCGCGCAGGGATCGTTCAAGTTCGGTTGGACCAGCGAACGCCCGTCATAAAGCTGATCAAGATTCGGGGCACGGAACACCTGCGAGACCGTGCCGCGCACCAGCAGGTCCTCGACCGGGCGCCACTCGAGCGCGATCTTGCCGTTGGTGGTGGAGCCGGCGCTGTCGTAATCGGAATAACGGACACCCACGTCGACGTTCAACGAATACGCGCCGGGCACTTCCTTCAATAGCGGGATCAGGGTCTCGGCAAACGCCTCCTTGACCTTGTCGCTGCCGCGACCCGGTGAACCGCAGGCTTCCTGCGAGATACCGCAAGTGCCGGTGGTCAGGTCGAGCACGGCGAACGGATCAATGGTGTAGTTCATGCTCTGCTTGCGGTACAACGCACCCACCGCCAATTGCATCGGGCCGGCCGGCAACGAGAACAGGTTGCCATTGGCGCCGACCTGTACCTGCCGCAGGATCTCGTGCTTCTGGTAGATCGCGTTCACGGCGCCCGCGCTGAGTGCGCCGCCGGCGTTGGCCTGGTCGAAGATGTTGGCCCCGGCATCGATGGCCGCCTGCAACGCGGGGATGCTGAGCTCGTTTTCGTCACGCTGGGTACGCGCGGTGTGGCCGTAATCGAGGGTGACGTTCCAGTTCCAACTGCTTTCGCCGATCCCGCCGCGCAAACCGGCAATCACCTGTCCGGTACTGGTGGTATAGGGATGCAGGCGCGTGCCCACGCCGGTAAGGCGTGACTGGAAGGTGTAGCCGCTGTTCGGGGTACCCGCGGGAACCGACCCTGGGGCGTTGAACGTCACTCCGAATGGATTGAACGGCGCACTGGCAGAAATGACGAGGCCATCACCCGTACCCACCGGAATGGACGCATCCAGACCCGCCGAGGTGGTGTGGTTGTAGAAAGCGTCGACGAACGCGGTAATGTTGTCGGTCAGGTTGTAGCTGCCGAGCACGAAACCATCGGTGCGCTGCTGCGAAACCTGGATGTAGTTGTAGGCCGCGTAATTGAATGTGTCGTCCGGGGTCCGGCACCGGTAGTCGCTGAGACCAGTACCGTTGCCGCTGTCCCGCGTCACCGTGATGTGGCCTGTTGAATCGGGCGTGCAACCATACTGCGAGGCGAATGAACCCGGCAGCTGCATCCGGCCATTGGGAGTCGAGCTCGATCCCGCCACGACCACCTGGCCGCCCGACAAATAAAGCTGCTCTTTCGAGAAATCACGTCGGGTGGCGGGTACGGCATCGTATTTGTTGAAATCGATGCCACCGACGATGTTGTACTTGTTGCCGGTGTGGCCCAGGGTGAGACTGAAGCCGTGCCGCTGGCCGTCACCGTGACTGGAAATGCCGTCATTCAAGCTGATTTCCGCACCATCGAAATTATGGCGCAGCATGATGTTGACGACGCCGCCCACGGCATCGGAACCGTAGGTCGTCGAGGCGCCTTCGGCCAGCACGTCGATCCGCTGGATCATGTTTTGCGGGATCAGGTTCAAGTCGGCATTGAGCATGCGCTGGCCATCGATCAGCACCAACGTGCGCCCTGTACCCAAGCCGCGCAACGACACGCGCGAAGCGCCGTCGCCGCCTTCGGTCAGCGGCGAAGCGACGCCGCCACCGTTGGAGTTGTTCTGCGGATTGGTGGCGTTGCCGGCGATGCTGGGCAATTGCTGCAACACGTTGCCAACCGTCAGGTTGCCGGAATTGGTGATGTTCTGGCGATCGATCGTGGTCACAGGGCTGGCGGTTTCAAGATCGACACGCCGAATCAACGAACCGGTCACGATCACCGTTTGCAGTGTTTTCGTTTTGCCGGTGGTTTGATTCGACGCTTGCGATGCAGTTTGGCTCGCCGCCGACTGCGGATTGTTCGCAGCTGGCTGTTGCGCCTGGGCCAGACCGGCCGCCGTTAGAAGCCCGGCAGTCAGCCCCAGACGCACAGCCATCGACAGGCGATTCATTTGGCAATTCATGGGTTCTCCCCGATAGTCGCAATAAAAGACACCGACGCGTCTCTTCGGACCGCGCCGGACTCACCAATGCAACGCATTCATTGCGTCGCATTCCTATGCAGTCCCTGTCCCTCGACCAGCGCTCCGTTTATACACTGGCCAATATCGCAACGCAATTGAGCAATCAAGGCAACACGAAGAGTGAGATACCGTGCTGGTGCGGCTCGTGCATGCGCTGCAACCGGCAAGATCGGCGCGCGATCGGGTGCGGTCCGAATTGCACAACGCGACCAGGTTTGTTGCCATCTGCCGTGACGACAACCGGACACGCCGGGACACAGCACGCCGGCGCGCCACTCCGCCAGCCCGCGCTTGCCATCGCCAAAACCGCCCCCACCTACTCGGCATCCCCTTCCATCACGAGGCGTCCATGGAATCGTTCCATGCCACCACCATCCTGTCTGTGCGCAAGGGCGACAAGGTCGTTCTGGGCGGCGACGGTCAGGTCACGCTGGGCAATACCGTGGTCAAGGCCAACGCACGCAAGATCCGCCGGCTCGGCAAGAATTCCGATGTGCTGGCGGGTTTCGCGGGCGCCACCGCGGACGCATTCACCCTGTTCGAATTGTTCGAAGACAAGCTGGCCAAGCACAACGGCCAGTTGGTTCGGGCCGCGGTCGAGATGGCCAAGGAATGGCGCACCGATCGGCGCCTGGGTCGACTCGAGGCCATGCTGGCGGTGGCGGACAAGGATGCATCCTTGCTGATTTCCGGCAACGGCGATGTGCTGGAACCCGAGCACGGCCTGATCGCGATCGGCTCCGGCGGCCCTTACGCACTGGCCGCGGCGCGGGCGCTGCTCGAGAACGCCGAGCTCGACGCACGCGGCATCGTCGAAAAGGCACTCGGTATCGCCGGCGACATCTGCATCTATACCAACCACAACGTCACGATTGAAGAGCTGGGAGTCGAGGATCGGGAATAGAGAATCGACAAAAGCCCCGCTGACTGCCCATTGGACCCATACCCGAAGCCACCGCTCTTCCCGATTCCCCATTCACCATTCCCGATTCCCGTACCCATGTCCGAATTGACCCCCCGCGAAATCGTCAACGAACTCGACCGCTTCATCATCGGCCAGCACAACGCCAAACGTGCGGTCGCGATCGCGCTGCGCGATCGCTGGCGCCGCATGCAGCTCGACCCGTCGTTCCGCAACGAAGTCACGCCCAAGAACATCCTGATGATCGGGCCGACCGGTGTCGGCAAGACCGAGATAGCGCGGCGACTCGCCACGCTTGCCAAAGCGCCCTTCGTGAAGATCGAAGCGACCAAGTTCACCGAGGTCGGCTATGTCGGCAAGGACGTCGATTCGATCGTGCGCGACCTCGCCGACGTCGCCTACAAGCTGACCCGTGACCAGGCCAAGGAACGCGTGCATTCGCAGGCCGAGGAACATGCGGACGAGCGCATCCTCGATGCGCTGCTACCGCGTCGCGAATCCAGTGGTGGCTGGGACCAGCAAGCCGACAACCAGCTCGAACACGACTCTTCGACCCGCCAGAAACTGCGCAAACAATTGCACGACGGCGAGCTGGACGAACGCGAGATCGAGCTCGAGTTCTCCATGAACGTGGGTGTCCAGATCATGGCGCCGCCGGGCATGGAAGAAATGTCGCAGCAGTTGAGTTCGATGTTCCAGAACCTCGGCGGCGGCAAGACGCAAAAGAGGAAATTGAAGATCAAGGCCGCGCGTCCGTTGTTGCTGGACGAGGAAGCCGGCAAGCTCCTCAATGACGATGAGCTGCGTGCGCAGGCGGTCGAGAACTGCGAGCAGAACGGCATCGTGTTCATCGACGAGATCGACAAGGTCGCGCAACGCAGCGACTGGGGTGGCAGTGCCGGCATCTCGCGTGAAGGTGTGCAGCGCGATCTGCTGCCATTGGTCGAAGGCTCCACCGTGTCGACCAAGTACGGTCCGATCAAGACCGACCACGTGCTGTTCATCGCCTCGGGTGCGTTCTCGATGGCCAAGCCTTCCGACCTGATCCCGGAGCTGCAGGGGCGACTGCCAATCCGGGTGGAGCTGACGGCGCTATCGGTCAAGGACTTCGAGCGCATCCTCTCAGAGCCCCATAACGCGCTGACCAAGCAGTACGCAGCGATGCTCAATACCGAGGGCGTGAAGCTCGAATTTTCGGACGACGGCATCGCCAAATTGGCTGAGGTGGCGTTCAAGGTCAACGAAAGCACCGAGAACATCGGCGCGCGACGGCTGCAGACGGTAATGGAACGACTGCTGGAATCGATCTCGTTTGAAGCTGCAGACAAAAGCGGCGAAAAATACGTGATTGACGCCGAATATGTCGACAAAAATCTCAAAGACCTCGCATCCAACGAGGATTTGTCGCGTTATATCCTGTAATGCATGGGGCCGGGCTGGACCCGTCCTGCCCGGCCCCCGTTAGAATGATCACATGGGCACGGTTCTGAAATTCCAGTCGCAGAGCCCCCGCCCCAAGCTGCGTGGCGCCATGCAACGCGGCGAGTTGGTGCGGGTGTGGCGGAGCGACATCGAAGACGGCAGCTTCTGCGGCTATATCGCCGGGATCGGTCGGCAGTGGCTGCTGCTGTGGGTGGTTGGCGACCAGATCGGTTTCGACGGCCTGTACGCGATGCGCCTGGCCGACATCACCGAGGTGGAAGCGCCGGACAGCCATGCGGCGTTCATCGAAAAAGCCTTGGCCATCCGCAACATCCGTCCGTGTCTGCCGCGCAATTTTCCACTCGACGACATCACCCAGGTGGTGCGCGCCACAGCCGAGTTCGCCGCGGTGATGTGCGTGCACGTCGACACCGATGACGAACACGAGGTTTGCTACATTGGTCGGCCACTCGGAATCGAGGAAGACGGCTTCACGCTGCAGGAGATCACCCCCGATGCCGAGTGGCTGCGCGAGCCTTCGTTCTTCGGCTGGGACGAAGTGTCGACCGTCAGCTTCGACGAGCCCTATGCGCAGGTGCTGCGGGACGTAGCCGGGCAACCGCCGCGGATCGACTTTGCGGGATCGGGATTCGGCAGCGTGCACTGAAAAGCTGAAAGCTCATCCCCCTCAATCCCCCTTCCTTCGGAAGGGGAAGAAAAGTGCGCAGCCGTACGCTGTTCACCCACTTCCGAAGGAAGGGGGTCGCCGCGCAGCGGCGGGGGATGCAGCCCGCGAGCGTAAAATTTCACAGCACATCGAAGCCGTCACCAAGCCCCCCTTCGCACCCGAACGGGAATAAACCCGTGCTGACCCGCATCAAGCCCGTGGCTTGGGTGGCAACGATAAAATCACCAGCATGACAACCCCCAAACCCACCGACATCACCCTCCACAAGAAATCGCGCATGCTGGAAGTCGCGTTTGACTCCGGCGAGCACTTCAACCTGCCGGCCGAATACCTGCGGGTGTACTCGCCCTCCGCCGAAGTGCAGGGCCACGGCCCCGGCCAGCAGGTGCTGGTGGCCGGCAAGCGCGAGGTCGGCATCATGGAGATCGAGCCGGTCGGCAACTACGCCGTCCTGCTGCGTTTCACCGACGGCCACGCCACCGGCATCTATTCCTGGGAAACCCTGCACGACCTCGGCGCCAATCAGGACAAGAACTGGCAGTCGTACCTGAACGCGCTGGAGAAGAACAAACTTTCCCGCGACCCGACTTCGCTGTACGGCCACGCCGTACCGATGCGCGGACCGAAGCCGCGGTAGCTACACTCTGCACGGATCAGCTGAGCAAGGGGACGGTATGCGCTGGCCATCCGGGAAGTCGATTGCAATCGGCACGCTGGCGTTCGTCGCCGGATTCGTCGTGGCCGTCGCTCTGGCGGCCGGCTTTGTCACTTGGGTCTACACCAGCAACCAGTCAGGTAGGCAAAACGGGGTCATCGACCCGCTCGTGTCCACCGTTGAACTATTGGATGTGGAGGACAAGCAGCCTGCGCACCTGACCCGCGTGATCGCCGGCAATGCACGGGACAGCTCGCTGACGGCCGCAGTACAATTCGACAGACTCACCAAGACCAACCAGCAGATCGTCCTGCGCCTGTTCGCGAGGCTCAATCGCAGCACGACGCTACGTGCCGACGAGGCCCCGTTCGCGGATACCGTGCGCCTGGCTCGCCTCATGGTGCTTTGTACCCACCAATCGGCGGCGCCGGGCTGGTTGACTGTCAGCAAGGACTCTGGCGCAACGACACCCGTTCCCGATTGGGTGCTCAACCCTCACGCCAAGCCCGTGATGCCAGCTGCAGGATCCATTTACGGCGCCATGCAACAATCCCCCGCCGTGCTGGCCGCCGAACGCAAGCAATGGGGCAAGCTACGCAAGTGGGTGATCGCCAATCAAGCTTGCATCGCAAAACAGCAAGCCACGCCCTGATGCTGCGCAACCATACGGCATCAGCCGCCCCGCGCACGCGCAAGCAACCCATCGCGCCGCGCCAGACTTTCCTGCGGCCAGTATGTGTCGCGGTCGTAGTATTCACGCATCACGGGCACGCCTTCGGGTAGTACAACCCACGGTTGCTTGGACATCGTGAAGATATGGATGTCGGGCGGAAAGCGACCCGGGTTGTCGAGCGTGCCGACGCGAATGAAGGCGAACAGCGGACCGGCGCCTGCGTAGTGGCTCCACAACGCGACGCGGCAATGCGGGCAGCGTGCGATGTCCTGCCCTTTGCCGCTGTTCGATGGGGTCATGACCAGCTCCGGCTCGCCGCCGAGCATCTGCACGCACTCGGTTTCGATCAACGCGTTGAGCACGAACGCGCTGCCGGTTTCACGCTGGCACCAGCGGCAGTGACAGCAGTGCACGAACAGGGGTGTGCGGGTGAGGCGATAGCGGATGAAGCGGCAGTCGCAGCCGCCGTCGAAGGTTTCGGGGCGAGTCATCGCGCCTCCATGATTTGCTCGTCATTCCGGATGCGAAGCATCGCATCCGGAATCCAGCTTGCTGTTGGCATCCAACGAAGGCAGCCCGAAGCCGGGAGCCTGGATAAACTCGCCACATCCATCTGGCTCGCCCTTCAGGCCATCGGCTGCGCCTATGTTCGCTACGGCATCCGCCTACGCAGTCGGGTTCCGTTTCCCGATGAAGCCGGAAAACGGCCCTGGAATGACGGCATGATTATTTGATCGTCTGCACGCAGGCTCCTACTCCACCGCGAACAACGCATCGAGGTCGGTTTCGTCGAATGCAAGTTTGTCGCGGGTACCACCGCCTTCCAGCACGGCCCGCGCCAATTCGGCCTTGCGCGCTTTCAAGTCCTCGATGCGTTCCTCGACGGTGTCGGCGCAAATCAGGCGGTACACGAACACCGGCTTGTCCTGGCCGATGCGGTGCGCGCGGTCGGCGGCCTGGGTTTCAGCGGCGGGGTTCCACCAAGGGTCGTAATGGATCACGGTGTCGGCGGCGGTCAGGTTCAGACCCACGCCGCCGGCCTTCAATGACAACAGGAACAACGGTACCGCGCCGTCCTGAAACTTGCGCACCGGTTCTGCTCGATCGCGGGTGTCGCCGGTCAGGGTGACGTAGTGCAAATGGCGGCGGTTCAGTTCGCGCGCGATCAGCGCCAGCATTTCCGTGAACTGCGAAAACAGCAATACGCGCCGACCTTCGCTCAGCAGGTCCGGCAACATGTCCATCAACAGATCCAGTTTGGCCGATTCGCGCACGCCGCGCGCGGCTTCGAGTTTGACCAGGCGCGGATCACAGCAGGTCTGACGCAGTTTCAGCAGCGCGTCCAGTACGATGATGCCGCTGTGCTCGATGCCGCGCTGGCGAACCACTTCGCGCACTTCGTCGGCCAAGCTGATGCGCAGCGCGTCATACAGCTCGCGCTGCTTGCCGGAGAGCACCACCCGGCGCGCAATCTCGGTTTTTTCCGGCAGATCGGTCGCGACCTGTCCCTTGGTGCGTCGCAGGATGAACGGCGCGATGCGATGGTTGAGTCGCGCCTGCCGATCGGCATCGGCCTGGCGTTCGATCGGGATGCGGTAGTGACGGCGAAA
>JBOHYW010000019.1:0-29680 GCA_050738155.1 Rhodanobacteraceae bacterium | reverse complement strand
TCGATGCCGTCTTTGTCGATCTGGGAATTCACCTGACTGCGATAAAGCGTGATGTAGGAAATGCCTTCGATGATCACGTCATAAATTTTCCATTGGTGCGCAACGTCGTTGTGAAAGGCGTAGTCGACCGCCACCATCTGGCCCTTGTCCTCGAGCACCTGCGTTCGAACGAGGACGCGGCGCTGATCGGGGCTGGCATGTGAGGGCAACACCTTCACGTTGACCTGCGCGAAGTCGATCAGACCTTTCGCAAAACTACGCGTCAATGCGTTGCGAAACGCGCGTTCGAATGCGACCCGCTGTGCGGGTGTCGCTTTGGATGCTTGCGGCCCCAGCACCAGCAGCGATGCGAAACCGACATCGAAATTCGGCAGCACGACGCTGTCGATAATCTGGGTCATCCGCTCGGGATCCCGGCGCAGCTCAGCCTCATGTCCGCTGATGTCCTTGCTGAGCTGGTTGACCATCGTCTGTACGATTTCCTGCGGGCTTTTCACCGCAGCGGCCGCACCGACCGGCACAGCACACGCGATGGCCATGAATGCCGCAGTCAATAGCAGAATGGGGGTACGCGACATGTTCGCCTCTTTGCGCCTTGTGCAAGACTTCGATATCGGCGTTCGCCGAATGCGCGAGCAGCGCCCGCAGATCCAAGTTTCGGGCGGGACGGCACGGACAGTGCGACGGGCGGTGCCTGATCCACTCCGTGATGATAGACAGTCACGAAGTGCATGCAAAATGCAAAAACCTGAATGGGGCCGGGCATGGCTTTGCACTAATCTCGAAACGTGGCAATGCGCGCGAGTCCCTGCCCCGTTCGACGAATATGTCCCGCGCCTCGGTTCTGGTTGACCTGCACACTGCCACCGAGCATCGCGCAGTGTCAGTCCGTTGGCGGCAGGAAAACATAGGGAAGACCACCGTCCGCGGGAGTTCGCATCGTGACCCGGGTCCAGTAGGTGTTCTTGCCAAACAAGGGAATGCCGATGTACCCGCGCAGCACCAGCCGATCCGGACCATCCAATCGCACCAGACAGTGGTAACTGCGACCATTGTCGGTATCGTAAATTTGTCCGTCGGTCCAGTCGTTTTCCTTCGCGTTGTAATGCAAGCCCGTAAGTAGGCGTAGCCCTGTCAGCGGTCGCGCGCGGAGCGCGGGATTCGGGTTGTTTCGATCGGTGACGATCTTGCCATCCAGCTCCGGCCCGTCCTCCAGACCGTAACGGTCGTTCAGTTGCCACTCGATATAACCGTCGAATTCATTTCCGTGCCGCTGGATCCGGATCACGGCGCCCCGATCCGCTACCAACCACGAACCCACAACCCGGGATGCAGCAACGACCGATGCGTCATGTTCATGGCCGGCAACGACATCGTTTATGCCTATCATGCAAAGCGCACCCGCAAACGCGCACCGCCACATCCATCCATACCGTTGTAATTGTGCCGCCAACCTGCCCTCCCGCCACGAAACAACTGCGGTCGCCGCATTCGAACATACCACGAGCCGTAGACCACCGGGCGCTCGAAGCACAGGACCATCTGATGGTGCCCATCCACGAATGCAGCTCACGGCCACGCGTCGCGCGTCGCGCGTCGCGCGTCGAACTCATCCGCCGGGTCGACGCTGATCAAGTAACATAGTCCATTATGTATCTTGCGATGGCGTGTGTTCACGGGTTCGGCATCGCCATCGCTGCTGCTGCCGCCACCTACGCTTGGGCAGCCCTGCTCGCGGTTTGCAGGCGCTTGCCCGCCCCACCCACGCCTGCGGCGGACGCTGGGCAGGCGTATTCGGTGAGCGTCCTCAAACCTTTGCGTGGCGCCGACCCCAATCTGTACGAAAACCTGCGGAGCTTTTGCCTGCAGGCGCATCCGGATTACCAGTTGGTCTTTGGGGTACGCGACGCCGAGGATCCAGCCATCGCCATAGTGCCGCGGCTGCGCGCCGAGTTTCCACGGCTGACCATGACCCTCGTGGTCAATCGATGCTCGCATGGCCGCAATCCCAAAGTGAGCAATCTGATCAACATGCTGCCTTTCGCGCAGCACGACCTGCTGGTGCTCTCCGACAGTGATGTCAGTGTGCCAACGGATTACCTGGCGCGCGTGACGGCGCCGTTGGCAGTACCCGGCACCGGTATTGTCACCTGTCTGTACCGCGGCATCGCAGGACGTGGAGTCTGGTCTCACGTTGGCCGCCTCTTTGTTGACGATTGGTTTATTCCGTCTGTTCGGCTGGCCTACGCGTTCAACTGGGTGCATTTCGCTTTCGGCGCGACCATCGCCGTACGCCGCGATACATTGCAGTTGATCGGAGGGTTCGAGGCATTGCGTGATCGCTTGGCGGACGATTTCTGGCTGGGCGAACTGACCCGCCGGCGCGGGCTGCGCACGGTGGTTTCCGACCTGGTGGTCGGCACGCAGATCAGCGAAACGCGCCTCTCCGCGCTTTGGGCACATGAATTGCGATGGCTGCGCACGATACGTTCGATCGCGCCCTCGGGTTTTGCGATGCTGTGGGTCTGCTTCACCTTGCCAGTCTTGTTGCTGGGCTTGGCGTTGGCGCCTGGCGCAGCGACCGCGGGGCTACTGTTGTTCGGCCTGATAGCACGACTTTTGCTACACTTCGTGCAAAGGCGTGGGTCATCCGAGTCGTCGTCTTGGTGGGACGTACTGTCTGTCTTGCCGAGAGATATCCTGAATTTGTTCGAATGGGCCGCTTCGCTGGTCGGTCGACGCGTGACTTGGCGTGGCCAGGTACTTGACGTTCGATACGACAGCGATGCCATGCATGAGCCGAAGGGTTCGAAAACAAAATGAAAACACTGTTCCTGCAGGCCCCTTCATTCGACGGATTCGACGGTGGTGCCGGTTCGCGCTATCAGGCCAAGCGCGAAATCAAGAGCTTCTGGTATCCCACGTGGCTGGCACAACCCGCTGCGCTAGTGCCGGATTCGCGCCTGCTGGACGCACCAGCCGACGAGCTTTCCGTCGAAGAAACACTGCGTATCGCCGAAGGCTACGAACTGGTGATCATCCATACCAGCACACCATCCTTCCCTACCGATGCGAAATTTACCGAGTTGCTCAAGGCTCGCAATGCGGATGTCGTGATCGGCATGGTCGGAGCCAAAGTGGCGGTCGAGTCGGACGAATCGTTGAATGCCTCGACGGCCATCGACTTCGTCGCCGGCGAAGAATTCGATTACACATGCAAGGAGGTGGCCGAGGGGCGTCCGCTCAAGTTCATCGACGGGCTGACCTTCAGGCGCGCTGACGGGAGCATCCAGCGCAACCCCCCGAGGGTGCACATCGAGAACATGGACGATTTGCCATTCGTCGCGCCGATCTACCAACGCGACCTGCACATCGGCAACTACTTCGTCGGTTATCTCCTGCACCCTTACGTGTCGTTCTATACGGGTCGCGGCTGCCGCTCGCACTGCACGTTCTGCTTATGGCCGCAGACTGTCGGCGGTCACCGTTACCGGGTGCGCTCGCCGGAAAACGTATTGGCCGAGGTTAAATGGATCAAGGAGAACATGCCCGAAGTCAGGGAGATCATGTTCGACGACGACACCTTCACCGATTTCAAACCGCGGGTCGAGGAAATTGCCCGCGGGCTTGGCAAGCTCGGCGTCACCTGGTCATGCAACGCCAAGGCCAACGTGCCGTACGAGACGCTGAAGGTCATGAAGGAGAACGGCCTGCGGCTGCTGCTGGTCGGTTACGAATCGGGCGACAACCAGATCCTGCTCAACATCAAGAAGGGCTTGCGCACCGACATCGCGCGCCGCTTCAGTGAGGACTGCCGAAAACTCGGCATCACGATTCACGGCACCTTTATTCTCGGCCTGCCCGGCGAGACCAGGGAGACGATTGAAAAGACCATACGTTTCGCCAAGGAGATCAACCCCCACACGATCCAGGTGTCGCTGGCGGCCCCGTACCCGGGCACCGCGCTGTACAAGCAAGCCATCGAAAACGGCTGGCTGGAGAGGAACGAGGCTGCCAACCTGGTCAATAACCGTGGCGTGCAACTTGCCTTGATCAGCTATCCGCATCTGTCGAAGGACGAGATTTACCACAGCGTCGAGGATTTCTACAAAAGATTCTATTTCAGGCCGTCGAAAATATGGGAAATCACCAAGGAGATGCTGGTCAGTTGGGAAGTGACCAAGCGCCGTTTGCGCGAAGGCGTGGAATTTTTCCACTTCCTGCGGTCGCACAAGTCCGTGACCGAACTTCTCGCCTCGACCGAGAAATGAAATGCGCAAGACGATGGCTTTCCGGGGCGCGCTGGTCGTCTCGATCGCGTTGCCGGTTGCGTGGCAAGCGCTTTCGGAATTGCCTTCGCTGCCGTGCCGTCAGATTGACCGCGGGATGAAAAAACGTGCCATGCGCGCCATGCGCGGGACGAACATCGGTCGCAGCAGGCGTTGATCGTAGCCACCCATCCGGCGGCGATCTTCGTCGAGACACAAACCCAGTAGATCCCGAAGCTTGAGTTGCGTACCGATCTGCTGACCGCCTTTGAGGGCAAAATTGGCGTCCTGCATTTCGCCCTTGCCATTCAGGCCTTTGGCGATACCGACGCGTTCCCAGACCAGGAATCCCCACACCCGAATGACTTTGAGCTTGAAAAGGGCCCGTCGCCACCACGACAGCTGCCTGCGATACCACGCCGTCCAGTTGGCAAAAAAAAGGATGTGCCGCGCCTCTTCCTGTATGACCGGCTCGAAGGTATCCACGAGTGCCGAGGGGAAATAGCCCGTGCGCCTGGCCGATTCGAACAGGCCGAAGCCGAAAAAACTGTCGATGCATTCGCTGTAGCCGGTCACCAACCAGTCCCACTCAGGGTCCTCGGGTATTGCATACTCGGGTTCGGGCGCCAATTCAATGCCGTAGGCCTGCACCAGCTTGCTGAGCACGACCTTGTGGCGGGCTTCTTCTCCTGCGTCCATGCTGAGCGCCTCCCGAAGCAACGTGTCGTCCACCGTGCGCGCGTACGTTTCCGCGCGCAGCATTGCGCGCCCTTCGGTTTGCACCGCGATGTCCCATATCGGAAGAGACGTGATGCGCCGCAGTGCATCGGGGTCCAGCTGCGGCCACGCCATGACGGCCGGCTTGTAGGGATTGTGGCTGTCCAGCAGCATGCGGCAGAACAATTGCTTGTGCGCATCGGACCCGACCCGGATCGATCCGGGCTCCGCACTTCGCCAATTACGCATCGCGTAATCAGCATCGGTCTCCCGCGAGGTGTCTGCCATCAGGAATCTCGCTGCATCGGTCAGAACCAGATGTCATTCATATGGTGGCATCGTGGCTTTCATCACCTCGCCACATCGTATGCAATCGATGCGCCTCGGTCCACTGCCATGAAATCAGGGCCGGCACACCGAACGCGATCTCCCGCATGCGCTTGACCAGCGACAACGCGATGCTCATGTCAGCGGGCAGCCCCAACACGTTGCCGATCAACAGCAGCCCGCCTTCCTGTACCCCGAGGCCCGCCGGCACTACAAAGAAAATGTGGCGCAACACCTGGGTTGATGCTTCGAGAGCGATGGCCCCGGCGACACCCACCGGATGGCCCAGCCAGCGCAGCACCAACCAGCTCTCGAGACTCCCGACCACGAGTCCGAGTAGCTGCCAGGAGCAGGCGCCAAGCAGACGGCCGGGTGCAGAGCACAACGTCCGGATTTCACGATCGAGATTGACGCCATCGATCAGTTCGGCAAGCAGACGTGCGGATCCTCCAAACAATTTCTTGGCAAAAAACTCCAGCCGCGAGAACATCCGGCCATAGCGCAACAAAGCGATCAAGGCGATGGGCACCGGCAAGCTGACCACCAATGCGACCAGCACCGACTCCAGCGCGCTGGCATCCACCGCCGACTCGATCAACAGCACCAGTCCCAATCCGACGAAGAGGTACTGATTGGCCACGGTGAGCATGACCTCCACGATCACGCTTGCAGCACCCGCGGCAGCGTCGATGCCGCGACGTTTGAGCAGGCGGATGCCGACGACCTCGCCACCGATACTGGCTACGGGAAGCAGGCGATTGACGGCTTCGCGCACCGTTGCGATCCAGAACAGTATCGGAATGGTGGCGCGCCGCGCGGGATCGCGCCGCGACAGCAGCACACGCCAGCCGAAAACGTCCAGCAGCAGCGGCACTGCGTGGAACGGCAGCAGCCACAACAGCCTCCAGCCAGCATGATCGATCGCGCCGAAAACGGCAGACCAGCCTTGATGAATGACCAGCGCGGTGGCGGCGGCCAGGCCCAACAATCCCAAGAGGTAGCCGATGCGCTTCAAGGATGTGCACCAGCAATCCGGGGGTCGGAGAATCCACGACACAGCAGGCAGCGTTCGGAGATCGCGGCACGCACACGTTGCGACAAAAGCCCGGCCAATTCGTCGGCATGCCGATAACCCGACATGCTGGCCGCCAACCCGTCATCAATCGCCGGGTGCAGATAGACCTCGGAAATGCCGTCAGGCAGATCACGCAGAATGGCGAGTAGCGCGGGCTCGTCCATGGCGCCGCTGCGCCGGATGCCGAAAACATGATCGTTGTGAATGATGCCGGCTTGGTCCAATCGCCGCCGCATAAGCGCTATCCAAGGGCGCAGCCAAAGCGGCATACCGGGCTCGGCCGGGAGCCGCATGGCATTCACACCGAACTCGGCACCTATCGACAGCACCAGCGACAGGATCGTAGGGTGCAGGTGGAAGTGTTTGTGCACGTTCACATGATCCAGGCGCAGGCCGCTCGCACGGAACGCTTCGAACTGAGAACGAATTTCGGCGGCTAGTTGCCGCCGCACGCGCGGGAGCAAAAAAATCCGGAAGGCGTCGGTCACCATTGCGTTTCTAAATACGCCTCGTGTGTCGACGAGGTCGGGAATCTGCGGCGGAGGCAACAGTGCCAGCCCATCAGTCAGCACCAGATGCAAGCCCACCGCCAAACCGCGGAGTCGCCGTGCACGCGTGATGGCGTCAGTGGCTGCTGGCGCCGCGATCATCAGACTCGCTGCCTGTAACACGCCGTCGCGGTAGCCGAGCTCAACCGCCTCGTTGACGGCTTCGTGCAAACCAAAATCATCCGCGGTGATGATCAAGCGCGCTCGGGTCGTCGCGGTGCGCCAAGACTGCACGGTGATTCGATGCTCGTGGATGTTGATCGCATCAACAAATTGCAAGTGTAGTGCATCGTGGGGTTTTGCGAACGCGTCGGTCGCGAAGCCCGCGACAGCAATGGCCAAATCGGTGCACAGGCGTGACTGTTTCCAAACCCGTACGCCGCCCCCTTCGATCTCATGCCGAAAGCCGGCGGCTGATACCCGCCCGCAACGTTCTACAATGCCGGTTTGGCAACACCTGCAGCGCCTTCGCAATCGTGATGCATGCCACGCACCAGAGCCGTTCCCCTCTTGCGCGTTGTCTCGTGATCGCTGCGCTAACTGCGCTGCTCGGCGCCTGCGCGGTGGCGCCTGCGCGCAACGACGATCCGCTGCAAAAGCTCAACCGCAAGATGTTTGCGTTCAACCAATCCGTGGACAAGGCGGTCATGCGCCCGGTCGCGAAAGGCTACGTGAAGGTCACGACTCCTGGAATGCGCGACCACATCGGCGATTTCTTTGCCAACCTGCGAACGCCGATCACCATCGTGAATGAAGTGCTGCAGGGCCGGCCGGGGCCGGCGTTGGATGCCCTGGCACGCTTCATGATCAACAGTACGGCCGGTGTGCTGGGCTTCTTCGATCCGGCCACCGAACTCGGCGTGCCGCAACACTCGACCGACTTCGGCGTGACGCTTGCCGACTGGGGCGTCCCGCAAGGCCCTTTTCTGGTGTTGCCGCTGCTCGGCCCCACGACGCTGCGTGACGTTTGGCGGCTCCCGGTCGACACCTATGCGGATCCGATGACGTGGTACACGCGCAACCACAGCGTCGTCTGGCACCAGTACGCGCCGGAAGCGGTGTACTTCGTCAATACACGCGCTGGCCTGTTGCCGTACGACAAGCTGCTCGACTCGGTCTTCGACCCATACGCGTTCGTGCGCGACGCATACCTGCAGAGCCGCTTGTACATGAACTACCACGGCAATCCACCGCTGTCCGCGATCGATCAGCTCCAGGGCACCAGCCCGAGCGAGAACCAGGAACAGAACATCAATCAGTTGCTGAAGCAGCAGGAACAGTACGAAAAGACCCACGGTGGTGTGCCGGCTTCCAGCTCAAGCTCAACACCCGCTGCGGCGGCCAGCGCAGCTCCGCCTCCCGCATCATCAGGTCACTGACGTCCACTCGATCGTTCGGGTTGCCGCCTCGTCGGTATCCAGCACTGCACCGACCTCACGCACCGCGGCAACAAGCGAACGCAATCGCTGGGTCATTTGGCGGCGCTGGGACACGGCCCGCTCCTCTTGCTGCTCCGAAGCGCAACCGCGCGACTTCCACCTGCTCTTCACGCGAAATGAGTATGGTCCGCGAGCCGCAAGGCAACGCGCCGAAGGAGACCAGCTGGGATGAACATCCATGCTGCCGCAGGCACGGCGCGAAACGCCGCCGAGGCGAACCAGAACCGCATCCTGTCCGCGGTCTCGCGTACCTTCGCCCTCACGATCCCGCAGCTCGACCCGGCGCTGCGTAACGTCATCGCCAACGCGTATCTGTTGTGTCGGATCGCCGACGGGGTTTAACCGCTTCTGCCTCTTGGATCGCAAGGCATGTGCCGATCAATCCATCTACTTGACCTTGTTTTGTTCGGACTCACCGCACTCAGCGATTTTCGCGGCAAAAGTCACCAGCCGCTTGCTCTGGGCGCGCACGGCCGCGCGGGTCTCATCACTCAGCGCGCCGGCGTTGGCCGTAGTGCTGGTTCCATACGGATTGCCGCCGGCCGCGTATGCCGACGGATCCGTATAGCCCGGTGCCACGATGATCGAGCCCCAGTGCATGAAGGTGGTGTACAGGCCAAGTAGCGTGGACTCCTGCCCGCCATGCGTATTCTGGGCGCTGGTCATCGCACTGACCGCCTTGTTCGACAAATGGCCCGCCTGCCACAGCGGGCCAAGCGAATCAATGAAGGAACGCAGTTGGCTGGCCACCGTGCCGAAGCGGGTTGGCGCGCTGAAAAGAAAAGCGTTCGCCCACTCCATGTCCGTGTTGCCGACGAGCGGTATGCCGGCGGTCTTGTCGGCATGCGTCGACCACGCCTCCTGCGACTTGACGACATCCGGCGGCGCGGTCTCGCGCACACGCAGCAGGCGCACTTCGGCGCCGGCTTCGCGAGCCGCTTCGGCGGCGGTTTCCGCCATCGCGTGATTGGTGCCGTAGGTGCTGTAGTAGACAACTGCCAGGCGAACATTGCTCATGGACGTGCTCCAAGTGGATCAAACGACAACGAGGGCTCTTGCGAAAGCGATATCGACTGGTCGGTCTCGAAAATTCATTTCGCAATTTTCGTCAATACCTTGCTGCGATGTGCGGCGACGTGGTCGGTCTTGTCGCTCTTGATTTCGTACTGCGGGTCGTCGGGACTGGCGCGGTGGGTGTGGCCTTTGTAGTCAAAATCCGCCTTGTGGACCTTGACGATGGTGCCGCTGACCCTACCAGCCTCGGAGTTCCAACCCACGTGGTCGCCAACCTTGAAGTGATTGCCCGACATCACGCGATGGCCTTGTCGACGACCTGTTGTGCTTCGGCCAGGATTGCGTCGAGGTGCGGGCGATCCTTGAAACTCTCCGCGTAAATCTTGTAGATATCCTCGGTGCCGGATGGCCGCGCGGCAAACCACCCATGTTCGGCCATCACCTTGATGCCGCCGATGGGAGCGCCGTTGCCGGGGGCCTTGTCGAGAATGGCGGTGACCTTGTCCCCAGCCAGCGTGTCCATCTCGATATCACTTGCGGAGAGCCTGGAAAGCTTTTGTTTTTGCGACGAATTGGCGGAAGCTTGCAGCCTGTCCGTGCAAGGCGCGCCCAGATCCTCGGCGATCGTTCGATAGATTTCGCCCGGATCACGCCCCGTGCGCGCCGTCATCTCGGCCGCAAGCAGCGCCGGCACGATGCCGTCCTTGTCGGTGGTCCAAGCCGAACCGTCCCGCCGCAGGAACGAAGCACCGGCGCTTTCCTCGCCGCCGAAGCCGAGCTTGCCGTCGAACAAGCCGGGCGCGAACCATTTGAATCCGACGGGTACCTCGAAGAGTTTGCGGCCCAGCCTGTTCGTGACGCGGTCGATCAAGGCGGTGCTGACCACTGTCTTGCCGACTGCGAGCGAATCCGACCACTGCTTGCGTTCGCGAAACAGGAAATCGATCATCGCCGTCAGATAGTGGTTGGCCTTGAGCAACCCCGTCGAACGGGTCACCACGCCGTGCCGGTCGTGGTCGGTGTCGCAGGCGAACGCGACGTCGTACTGATCTTTCAGAGCCAGCAAACGCTGCATCGCGTATTCGGACGACGGGTCCATCCGGATCTTGCCGTCCCAATCGACGGTCATGAACGCGAAGCGTGGATCGACTTCCTCGCTGACCACCGTGAGATCGATCTTGTAGCGCTCGGCAATCGGCGCCCAATAGTGGACCCCTGCCCCACCCAACGGATCGACCGCGAGTTTCAAACCAGCGCTGCGGATCGCATCGAAGTCGATGACATTGGCAAGGTCGGAAACATACGCATCGAGGTAATCGTGCGTGCGTGTGGTCGCGGCGGCACAAGCCTGTGCAAACGGCACGCGCTTGACGCCGGCCATGCTTTTCGCGAGATAGTCGTTGGCCTGTTGTTGCACCCAACTCGTGATTTCGGTGCCGGCCGGCCCGCCATTGGCCGGGTTGTACTTGAAGCCGCCATTGTCGGGTGGGTTGTGCGAAGGTGTGATCACGATGCCATCGGCAAGGCCGGCATCGCGGCCGCGGTTGTGCACCAGGATCGCGTGCGAAATCGCCGGCGTCGGAGTGAATTCGCCGCGTTTCGAGGTCAATACCTGCACACCGTTGGCCGCCAGTACTTCCAGCGCCGACTTGAACGCGGGTTTGGACAGTGCGTGCGTGTCGTAGCCGATATACAGCGGCCCGTTGACCGATTCTTTGGTGCGGTAATCGCAGATCGCCTGCGTGATCGCGAGGATGTGCCACTCGTTGAAACTGCCGTCGAAAGACGTACCCCGGTGGCCGGATGTGCCAAACGCGACACGCTGTTCCGGATTCGCCGGATCTGGACGGATACCCGTATAGGCGGCTTTCAGCTTGTCTGTGTCGACAAGGATGGATTGCGGCGCCGGCTTGCCGGCCAGTGGTGAAATTACTTCAGTGCTCACTCGAAAGTACCTTGCAAAAACATCTTTTGACACGGATAAACACGGATAAAAGAGGAACAGCAGTTTGAATCATGGGGCGTTCCGGGTTATCGCGCTTTATCTACATTTATCCGCTTTGATCCGTGTCCAAGGCTCTTGATGCTTGCTTGTCCGTATTGAACTCGCGTCAATCCGTGGAAGAGGCTCTTGCTTCACGCACAGCGCGGTAGCGTCGGATCAGCGCATTGGTCGAACTGTCGTGCCCGAGCTTCGGTTCGCTGGCGCCCTGCAATTCCGGAATCACTTTCTTCGCCAGTTGCTTGCCGAGTTCCACGCCCCATTGGTCGAAAGAATCGACATGCCAGATCGCGCCCTGGGTGAACACGCTGTGCTCGTACAGCGCGACCAGCACACCCAGCGAATGCGGCGTCAAGCGCTCGGCGAGGATGGTGTTGGTGGGACGGTTGCCTTCGCACACCCGGTGCGGTACCAGCCAATCCGGGGTGCCCTCGGCGCGCACCTGCGCGGGTGTCTTGCCGAATGCCAGCGCCTCGGTCTGGGCGATCAGGTTGGCCATCAAGAGATCGTGTTGTCCGCCCAACGGGTTCAGGGAATGCTCGAAGCCGATGAAGTCACATGGGATCAAGCGGGTACCCTGATGGATCAACTGGTAGAACGAATGCTGGCCGTTGGTGCCGGGTTCGCCCCAATAGATCGGACCGGTCGGGTAATCGACGTGCTCGCCGTCGAGGGTGACGTGCTTGCCGTTGCTCTCCATCGTCAGCTGCTGCAGGTACGCCGGAAAGCGCTTGAGGTATTGCGCGTATGGCAACACGGCGACCGTCTGGGCACCGAAGAAATCGTTGTACCAGACCGCCAGCAGGCCCATCAGCAAAGGCAGGTTGCGTGTCGCAGGTGCGGTCCTGAAATGCTCGTCCATGGCGTGGAAGCCTGCCAGCATGTCGCGAAATGCTTCCGGGCCGATCGCCAGCATGGTGGAAAGCCCGATCGCGGAATCCATCGAATAGCGACCGCCCACCCAGTCCCAGAAACCGAACATGTTGGCGGTATCGATGCCGAATTTTTCCACTTCCGCGGCATTGGTCGAAACCGCGACGAAGTGTTTGGCGACAGCGGTCGCGTCGCCGTCGAGTTGTTCGAGGCACCAGGCGCGTGCGGCGTGGGCGTTGGTGAGGGTTTCCAGCGTGGTGAAAGTCTTGGAGCAGATGATGAACAGCGTTTCCTCGGCCTTGAGGTCGCCGGTTGCCTCCACGAAGTCGGTCGGATCGACATTTGATACGAAGCGGAACGTCATGTCGCGTCGGCTGTAATGTTTCAATGCCTCATACGCCATCACGGGCCCCAGGTCCGAGCCGCCGATGCCGATGGAAATGACATTGCGGATCGGCTTGCCGGAATGTCCGCGCCATTCGCCGGAACGAACCTTGTCGCTGAACGCGGCCATGCGGTCGAGCACTTCATGCACTTCTGGGACCACATCCTTGCCGTCCACCAGAATGCGCTGGTTGCGAGGCGCGCGCAGTGCGACGTGCAACACCGCGCGTTTTTCGGTTTCGTTGATCTTGTCGCCACGAAACATCGCATCGCGGCGCGCGAACACGCCACGCGCCTTGGCGAATTTCTGCAACAGCGCCAGCGTTTCGTCGGTGACCAGATTCTTGGAATAATCGAGATACAGTCCCACGCCCTCGGCAACGAGGCGCGTTCCGCGCTGTGGTTCGGCGTCGAACAGTTGCCTGAGCGACGTGCCGCGCAGTGCACGCCAATGCTTCGCCAGCGCTCTCCACTCCGCAGTCGAACGCAGCGACGGTGTGCTCATGCGCGCGCTCCCTGCCCCGCCGCCTGCGCGGCGACCGCGGAACTCTTTTGGGCAATCCGGCCCAGCAAGTCGTTCCAGGATTTCACGAACGACGCGGCACCTTCGCGTTGCAGGCGCGCCGCCAGCTCGGCGTCGTCGACGCCGGCAGCCTTGAACTGCGCGATCACCTGCTCGCAATCATCACCATCTTTCGCCATCGCACCATGCAGCTTGCCGTGATCGGCAAACGCGAGGATGGTCTTGTCGGGCATGGTGTTGATGGTATCGGGCGCGGCCAAGGCTTCGACATAAAGCGTGTCGGAAGCCTTGGGGTCCTTGGTACCGGTGCTCGCCCACAGCAGCCGCTGTGGATGCGCGCCGGCGGCGACGATTTTCTTCCAGCGCGGCGTGTCGCGCAGTTCGCAATAGGCCTTGTAGCTGCGCTGGCCGATCGCGATGCCAAGGCGATCCTTCAGTTCTGCAGGCACCTTGTCGGCGACGGCAACATCCCAGCGGCTGATGAAAATGGACGCAACCGAATCGACATTCGCGGACTTGCCTTCCGCGATGCGGCGTTCGACGCCGCGCATCCACGCCTCGGCCGCAGCCAGATACTGCTCGCGCGAGAACAGCAGGGTCACATTGATCGGCACGCCGCGGTAAATCGATTCCTCGATCGCAGGAATGCCGGCGGGCGTGCCCGGAATCTTGATGAACAGGTTGTCCCGGCCAGCCTTGGTATGCAGCGCGATCGCCGAATCGATCGTGGCGGCGGTGTCATCGGCGAGCAATGGCGAGACCTCCAGCGACACGAAGCCATCGACACGGTGGCTGGCCTGGAATGCCGGCTTGAACAGGTCGGCGGCGCGGGTCAGGTCCTGCAACGCCAGCGAGAAGAACAAGTCCTCGCCCTGCTGTCCCTCCGCAAGCAACGCGGCGGTTGCGTCGTCGTAGTCATGGCCGCCCCCGATCGCCTTGTCGAAAATCGACGGATTGGAGGTGAGGCCGGTGACGTTGTGCTCGGCGATGTATTTCGCGAGGGTGCCATCGTTCAGTATGCCGCGGGTGATGTTGTCCAGCCAGATGCTCTGGCCGAGGTCGTGTAGTTGCCGGGTGGGATTCATCGCTGATTACTCCGTGGCGGTTGCCGGTTTCGAAACGGGAAGGAAGGCGTCGGCGCGCAAACCGCAAAGTTCGCCGATGCCATCCAGTGAAATTTGCGCGGGCGGATATTCCTTGAGTGCGACGGGGTCCGCCGCGTAGTGGCCCTGGCGCACGAATACCGTGGTCAGGCGTTCGCGCCATTGGCGCTTCATGCCGTCGAGCACGCGCAACTTGTCCTCGACCATCACGTAGTGCCCGGCCGGGTAACGGCGCGCCACATCCTCCAACATGCGCTCCTTGTGGACGTAGATCAAGACCCGGCCTGCGACAGCAGCGGCGATGCCGGACGCGGTGATCTTGCGAGGCTGGAGCACGACGTCGCCGTCGGACAGCACCACGCATTCGCCGAACCGGGAAAGATGCGCGATGGCTTCCAGCGCGCCCGGATACAAGCGGTCGGCAAACGGATAATCGAGCAGGAACGCGGCGAGGTGCTGCGCGTGCAGTTCGTCTCCGCATTCGAGCCGGAATTTCTGGACCGCGCCGAGATAATCGGCGTAACCGAGCTTCTCGCGCAGATCCTCGTAGATTTCCCAGTAGCGCTTGGCCGCATCCGCACCAAACACCGATGCGATGTGCCGGTCGATATCGTCGTGCACCCGGTCGTTGTCGAGCAACGTGTTGTCGACGTCGAACAGGAACACAATGGACGGAGCGTTGCTCATTTGTTTGCCGGTTTGGGCGAAGGGTCGAGCGTGGGATCGTTCCAGCCACCGGCTTTGGCAATCAGCGCGTCGGCTTCCTTCGGCCCCCAACTGCCCGTCTTGTACTTGTGCACAGGCACCTTGTCACCGAGGATCGGGTCGAGCACGCGCCACGCCTCTTCAACGCAATCGTCGCGCGTGAACAGCGCCGAGTCGCCGTCGATGGCATCGCCCAACAGGCGTTCGTATGGCGCCATCGCCGCGTGCACGTGTCGGTGCGCGACCAGTTCAACCGGGTGCCCCCTCATTGCCTCGCCCGGTTCTTTCACGCGTGCACCCAGCGAAATGATCACGTCGGGATTGAGCCGGAACCGGAAGTAATTCGTCGCGCCGTGCGATGGATCATCGAATACCTGTTGCGGTGGGTTTTTCAGCCGCACCAACACCTCGGTGCACTTGACCGGCAGCTGTTTGCCGGCGCGGATGAAGAACGGTACGCCGGCCCAACGCCAGGTATCCATGTGGATGCGCAATGCGGCGTACGTCTCGACCGTCGATTTTTTGGCTACGCCGGGTTGCTTGAGGTAGCCGTCGAACTGGCCGCGCACCACATCGCGGGGTTTCAAAGGCCGCATCGAGCGGAACAGGCGCAGTTTCTCGTCACGCCTGGCATCGGCGCTGCGGTTCGCGGGCGGTCCCATTGCCAGCAACGCCAGTACCTGGAACATGTGGTTCTGCACCACGTCGCGAATCGCACCGACTTCGTCATAGAACTTGCCACGCCCCTGCACGCCGAAATCCTCGGCCATGGTGATCTGCACGCTGGCGATGTGGTCGCGGTTCCAGATCGGCTCCAGCAGCGAATTGGCGAAGCGGAAGTACAAAAGGTTCTGCACCGGCTCCTTGCCGAGATAATGATCGATGCGGTAAATGTCGTGCTCGCGGAAGAAGCGGTGCAGCGTGCGATTCAGTGCGCGTGCCGATTTCAGGTCGCGGCCGAAGGGCTTTTCGACGATTACCCGTGCGCCTTGCGAGCAGTTCGACGAGGCCAGCCCCTTCACTACCGGCACGAACATGCTGGGCGGAATCGCGAGATAGTGCAGCGGATGCTGCGCGTCGCCCAGCGCCTTGCGCAGGCGTGCGAAGGTTTGCGGATCGCCGTAGTCGCCATCGATGTATTGCAGCCGTTTCGACAGTTTGGCGAAGGCCGCCTTGTCCAACCCGCCATGTTGCTCGAGGCTGTCGCGTGCGCGCTGGCACAACTGCTCGATGTCCCAGCCCGAGCGTGCGATGCCGATCACCGGCATGTCGAGCTTGCCATCCTTGATCAGCGCCTGCAGCGCGGGAAAGACTTGCTTGTAGGCAAGATCACCGGTGGCTCCAAAAAAAACGAAGGCGTCGGACTTGGCTGCGGGCATCAATTCGCTTCCTTTTGCATGATCACGCGGACGTGGTGCGCAATACCGTCGTCCTCCAACGCGATGCCGGCACCTGAATCCGCCAACGTTACACCATCCACCTCGATCGCGGCGACTCCGCGGCAAACCTTGCCGGGGTTTTCCACTTCGATGCGATACGTGCTGCGGCCGTGGCGAAAATTGAACGCGAAGCCCTTCCAGCCATGCGGAATGCAGGGTTCCAGGTGCAGCCGGTCGCCATGCAGCCTGAACCCAAGCACCCACTCCACGATCGCACGGTACAGCCAGCCGGCCGAACCGGAGTACCAGGTCCAGCCGCCGCGCCCGACGTGCGGTGCGACCGAATAGACGTCCGCGCACTCGACGTACGGCTCGACCTTGTAGCGCGCCATTTTTTCCGGCGTATCGGATTTCCGGATTGGGTCGAAAATTTCCAGCAGCTCGCCAGCCTTGTCGCCATCGCCGAGCTGTGCATAGGCGATCAGCGACCAGATCGAACCGTGCGTGTACTGCCCGCCGTTCTCGCGCAGCCCGGGCGGGTAGCCCTTGATGTAGCCCGGATCGTGTTGCGTCTTGTCGAACGGCTCTGCGAACAGCGCAACCAGCCCGTCATGGCCGCGTACCAGATATTGGTTGACTGCCTGCATTGCATGCGCCGCGCGATCCGCGTCACCAGCGCCACTGATGACTGCCCATGACTGCGCCATCGACTCGATCCGGCACTCGTTATCCACCGAGGTGCCCAGCGGCGTACCGTCGTCGTAAAACGCACGCCGGTACCAATCGCCGTCCCAGGCCTTGGTTTCCAGCGCCAGTTGCAATGCACGCGCATGGTCGCGCCAGCGTGTTGCGCGTGTATCGCCGTGGGATTCGGCAAATGGCATGAAATCACCAATGACCTTGATGACGAACCAGCCCATCCACACGCTTTCGCCCTTGCCACCGACGCCAACCCGGTTCATGCCGTCGTTCCAGTCGCCGGTGCCCATCAGCGGCAAGCCGTGCACCCCGGTCTGAAGGCTCACCTCGATGGCGCGCGCGCAGTGATCGAGCAAGCTGGCGGTCGCGACGGATTTCCCCGGTGCAAAAAACGCATCGGTCTGCCCTGCCTGCAGGGCGTCGCCGTGCACGAATGGCACCTGTTCGTCGAGGATCGCGTGGTCGCCGGTGGTCTGGATGTAATGCGCCACGATGTACGGCAGCCACAGACGGTCGTCGACGATGCGCGTACGAACGCCTTTCCCGGACGGTGGCAGCCACCAGTGCTGGACGTCGCCTTCCTCGAATTGCCGCGACGCCGACAGCAGGATGTGCGCACGGGCGAGATCCGGGCGTGCGATGCAAAGCGCGCCGACGTCCTGCAACTGGTCGCGAAATCCGTAGGCGCCGCTGGCCTGATAGAACGCGGTACGTGCCCACAACCGGCACGCCAATACCTGGTACGGCAGGCAGCGATTGACCAGCAGGTCGATCGAGCGCTGCGGCGTTTCGACCTGCAAAGGTGCGAGCACACTTTCCCAGAGCTGGCCGGCATCCGCGAGCACGGAGTCGAAATCGACACGCCGGTAGCGGTCCACCAAAGCCCGGGCGCTGGCAGGGTCGCTGCCCTCGCCCAACAGGAATATCAGGTCCGCGCCGGCATCCGGCGCAAGTTCGATCATCGCGACCACGGCGCTGCGCGGGCCAGCCTCGCTCCCCGCCCCTGCATCGTCTACGCTGCAAGCGATGAATGCTGTCGACCGCGTGAATTCGTCACGCCAGGTGTTGCGCGCGAATACCGCACTGCGTGAGTCGTCGGATTCGACCTGGGTGGTCGCACGTGGATCGCTGCCGATCGGTCCGAGCATCCAGGCAACGGTTTGCGCGACGGCGATCCGGCGCGTGCGTCCGCTGCGATTGCGCAAACGCAGACGCGATAATTTCACCGGATCGGAAACCGCCACGCATTGCGTGAGCTCCGTCTCGATCCCATGGATGTTGGCATCGAAGCGCGCGTAACCGGGGCCGAAGCGCGCAACGTAGGTTGCGGCGCCCGCGCGCAGTGGCGATGCGGTGGCGCTCCATTGGACGCCATCGTCGCAATCGCGCAACAGCAAACTTTCACCAGGCGGATCGCAGGCCGCATCGTTGGACCATCGCGTGATCTGGTTCTGCTGGCTGTTACGCGCCCAGCAATAGCCGCCGCCGGTTGCGGTGACCAGAAATCCGAAATCCGGATTGGCCACGATGTGTGACCACGGCGCCGGGGTGCTCGCACCTTCGCCGAGCACGATCACGTATTCGCGGCCATCTTTCGAGAAACCGCCCAACCCATTCCAGAACTCGAGACCTTTCGGCGAGGGAAGACTTGACGGTTTGCCGCCGCGTGCATGCGAAGGTTGTGGCGGCGCAGACGCCGAGTCGTTGCCGGAAGATCGCCGCGCCACCTGCTCAGCGAGATCGCCTTCGGTCGCATCGAGCACGATCCGCGCGACGGTCTGCAAGCCAGCACGGGTGGACGCATCGAGCTCGGCGTCGCGCAGCACGAACAACGAGCCTTGCGATTGGTCGTTCGCACCGTGTGCGTCGAGCAACGCCTTGAGCGCGGCACCCACGCCGGCATCTTGTCCATCGACCGCATCGAGCACCACGATGTCGACGGGCAATTGCCGGGTGCGCCAGTAACGCTGCGCGTGCAACAACTCTTCGACAAGCCCCACCCCGGCGCGGTCGGCGATCTTGACCAGCACGATCGGCAGATCGCCGGAAATGCCCTTGGCCCACAACACCGGAGCGCCACCCTCGCCTTTCGCGACGACCGCCGGTTTCGCGCACCACGCTGCATCCGTGCAGACCAATGCGCCCGCCACGCGCTGGAGCCCGCGTGCTGCAGCGGCATCGATGCCATCGGCGCTGGCTGCCTGCGCCGTCGAGGCCCGCGCTTTTGCGAACACTTCGGCGCATGCGGCCGGGGTGAGGTAGTGTCGGATCAGTGCCAGCGCTTGTTCGCGCGATGATGCGGCAACCGTGACGAACGCGGCGCGACGTGTCTCGCCGCCACCGACCGCGACGCGCGTGCGCAGGCTGAAGATCGGGTCGAGCACCGTGCCGACGCCACCAGACAAATTTTGTCCCGCACGCATTGCCGCCGGCGCTGCCAGTGATCCGTCACGGCCGATGAAACGCACGCGATCTGTGTCAAATTCCCGTGCGCCGCACTCGGCGCCATCCACTACCAGCGCATGCGCCGCCCAGACGTCGGGTTCGGCCGAATCCTTCTTGCGACGCCACGCCAGCAACACACCGTCTTCGACGGCGGTCTGCACGAACATTTTCGAGTACGCCGGGTGCGCGTCGTCGGCCAGCTTGGAGCCAAGCACCAGTTCGAGGTACGAAGTCAATTCGATGATCCGTGCGACGGGACCACCATTGCGCAAGCCGACACCGCGCACTTCGACGGGATGCTCCGGGTCGACCGCAACCTCGAGCGTGGTGGTGATGGCGTCGTCGCGTCGTGCGAAACGCACCATCGCTGCATCGCTCCAGCACGACACTTCGCCGCCGCACGGTCTGGCCGTGGCGGACCACACCGCGTCGCTGCCGGCATCGCGCAGGTACACATAGCTGCCTTGTTCGCCACCTGGATTGCCGGCGAGCCAACGGGTGACGGCCAATCCCCGCCAATGGCTGTAACCGGCACCGGAGCCGCTCAACATCACGGCGAAATCGCCATTGCCCAGCAGATGGACGGACGCGGCGGGTGAAGCGGCGTCGATAGTCATGAGCGGTCTCCGTGGTCCGTGCGCGGTTGCACAACACAGGCCAGTATGCGCGCGTTCATCTCAATCGTTCGTGAAAGCATGCGGCGCCGCAACTTGACCCGGCTGACGATCGGGAACAGGATGCCGAGTTCCTCGGGTTCCGGCCCGCCGAACGGGCCATCGGGAGAACCAGCATGTCAGAAGCCGCGACCCAACCCCCGGGATGTCCGATGCACGCGCACGAGGTTCCCAAGCTCGCGGGGATTCCTGCCGGCGCCACACCCGAACTGGTTTGCTATCAGGTCGATCCGCGCGCCGCGCCGATCATTCCTGGGCGCCGCGACCGCGCGTGGATGGACCAGACCAACGACCACTACGCCTATCGTTGCCTGCCACTGTCGATGGCCAACACCAGCGGCTGGGAACTGACCTCGCCGTTCGATTTCGAAGTCACCTGGAACGGCAACCAGGACCTCAACGCAATTTCCGCGCGCGCCCCGGGCCTCGACCCGAATGTACTGCGGGCGTTCATCACTTCGCACTTCGGCCACGGCATTCTCACCTTCCACACTGGTTGGCTGTTCCGCACCTCGCCCGGTTGGGGTCTGTGGGTGCGTGGCGCGCCCAACTTTGCGAAGGACGGCATCCATGCGCTGGACGGCATGGTCGAGACCGACTGGCTGCCATTCCCGTTCACGATGAATTGGCGGTTCACGCGTCCGTGCAGCGTGCGGTTCGCGAAAGGCGACCCGTTCTGTTTCGTCACCTTCTGCCCGCATGCGTTGCTGGACAACGTCGCGCCCAGACGCGCCAGCATCGACGACGATCCCAAGCTCAAGGCCGACTACACCGAATGGGGCAAATCGCGCACCGAGTTCAACAAGCTGCTGCACGACGGCGACCCGGCGACCGTCGCGAAGAAATGGCAACGCGGATATTTCCAGGGCAAGGCTTTGGACGGTGACGCGCCGTTCCACGTCAACAAGCGGCGGCTGAAGTCGGTTGAGTAGCACGCATATTTCACGGCTCGACGAGGCGCGCGTTACCATCGCGGTTTCGCGATGCGCGATGTCGCGCCAGCGCTTCCCAAGGAGAACAGCATGCAACTCGGAATGATAGGCCTCGGCAAGATGGGCAACTTCATGGCCCAACGCTTGATGAAGGGTGGCCACGACGTGGTCGGTTACGACCCCAATGACAAGGCGCGCCAGGCATTGACCGAAGCCGGCGGCAAGGCGGTCGATTCGCTCGACAAACTGATCTCGGCCTTGCAGGCGCCGCGCGCCGTGTGGCTGATGGTGCCGGCCGGAAAGATCGTGGATGAAACCGTCGCCGCGCTGGCGCCGAAGCTCGCCAGGGACGACACCGTGATCGATGGCGGCAATTCCAACTACAAGGATGACCAACGCCACGCCGCGCAACTCGCCGAACGCGGCATCCACTTCGTCGACTGCGGCACCAGCGGCGGCGTGTGGGGCCTGAAGGAAGGCTACAGCATGATGGTCGGCGGCGACGAACAAGTCGTCAGGCGCCTCAGCCCCATTTTTGAAACGCTGGCGCCCGCCAAGGACAAGGGCTGGGGCCGGGTCGGGCCGGCCGGTTCGGGCCACTTCGTCAAGATGGTCCACAACGGCATCGAGTACGGCATGATGCAGGCGTACGCCGAAGGGTTCTCGATCATGCAGCACAAGGAAGAGTTCAAGCTCGACTTGGGGCAGATCGCGCAAATCTGGCGTTACGGCTCGGTGGTGCGCTCGTGGTTGCTGGACCTTACCGCCGATGCACTGAAGCGCGATCCAGAAATGAAGGACATCGCACCCTACGTGGTCGATTCCGGTGAAGGCCGCTGGACGGTCGCCGAAGCCATCGATCTCGACGTCCCGGCTCCGATCATCACCGCGTCGCTGATAGAACGCTTGCGTTCGCGCGACGCCGATTCGTTCTCCGACAAATTGCTGTCGGCGATGCGCAACGAATTCGGCGGCCATGCGGTGAAGAAGGAATGAGGTCAGTGTCAGTGCCCGCCGCCCTGCCGGAACAAACCGTTCGCTGGCACGAATTCGCGGACGACGTTGCGCTGCTCGATGACGCCCTGGCGCGCGTGCTGGCCGCGGCACGCGATGCGATCGCACAAGACGGCGCATTCGACATTGTGCTGGCGGGCGGCAACACGCCACGCAAGCTCTACCGGTCGTTGCGCCTTTGCGACGCCGACTGGACGCGCTGGCACGTTTGGTTCGGCGACGAACGCTGTGCGCCACCCGACGATCCGGAACGCAACAGCAGGATGGCGCGCGATGAATGGCTGGACCACATCGCGATTCCGACTGCAAATATCCACGCGCTTCCCGCCGAACTCGGCGCCCGCGAAGCGGCCGTGTTGTACGCGCGTGCGTTGCGCACGGTCGACGCGTTCGACCTGGTGTTGCTGGGCCTGGGCGAAGACGGTCATACCGCCAGTTTGTTTCCCGGCCGTGACTGGGGGGCGCATCACGATTCTCCGGATGCCATCGCGGTGTTCGATGCCCCCAAGCCGCCACCCGAACGCGTCAGCTTGAGCGCGCAGCGCCTGTCGAATTCACGCGCCGTGCTGTTCCTCGTGGAGGGCGCCGGCAAACGCGATGCGGTTGCCGCATGGAAACGCGGTGAGGCGATTCCCGCCGCGTCGATCGCGCCGGAAGCCGGCGTGGATGTTTTGCTGGATGTCGCGGCCTCAGACACCGGGCACGGGTAGGAGCGCGCCCTGCGCGCGAATCTCCGCTCGTCCGTTCGCGGGCATGGCCCACCTCCCACAGGCAAGCGGATATCTACAGCAGGTACGCCCGCTCCTACAAACCCGCCAGCTCCGCCATGTGCGCGCGGTAGTAACGCAGCTCCTCGATCGAATCCTTGATGTCCGACAGCGCCGTATGCGCGGAATCCTTGCTGAAGCCCTTGTACACCGCGGGCGCCCAGCGCCGCGCAAGCTCCTTCAACGTGGAGACGTCGAGGTTGCGATAGTGGAAATACTTCTCCAGCGCAGGCATCTGGCGATACAGGAAGCGGCGATCCTGGCAGATTGAATTGCCGCACATCGGTGACTTGCCGGACGGCACCCAGGCTTGCAGGAATGCAAGCGTCTCGGCCTCGGCATGCGCGTGCTCGACATCGGATTCCAGCACGCGCTGCCAAAGTCCCGATTTGCCATGCTGATGCCGGTTCCAGTCGTCCATCGCGAGCAGCCGCGCTTCCTCGTGGCGGATCGCGAACTGCGGCCCTTCGCCCAACACGTTGAGATCGCGATCGGTCACGACCGTCGCGATTTCGATGATCGAATCGGTGTCCGGACAAAGCCCGGTCATTTCAAGGTCGATCCAGACTAGATTGTCTTCGGCGCAACCGGTCATGCAGGTCTCCACTGATCCGACGGCGGCAACATAACACACGTCCGCACCACGATTGCCTTGTGCGCGTGTGCACCGTACGCTCGCGCGATGCCGACGCCCACCATGCTCTGGTACGACTACGAGACCACCGGAACCGATCCCATGCGCGATCGGCCCGTGCAATTCGCCGCGATACGCACTGACATGGACCTGCGCATGATCGGCGATCCGGCCGTGTTCCATTGCGTGCCATCGCGCGATGCGTTGCCGCACCCCGAAGCCTGCCTCGTCACCGGAATCGCGCCACAGGACGCCGCGCTCGAAGGGCTCGCCGAAGCGGAATTTGCAGCCGCCGTGCACGAGATCATGGCCGAGCCCGGCACCTGTTCGGCCGGTTACAACACGATTCGCTTCGACGATGAAGTCAACCGCAACCTGTTCTACCGCAACTTCTTCGATCCCTACGAACACGCGTGGAAAAACGGGAATTCACGCTGGGACATCATGGACCTCGCACGAGCCTGCTATGCGCTGCGACCGACGGGCATCGAGTGGCCGATGCGCGAGGACGGAACGCCTTCGTTCAAACTGGAACAGCTTGCTGCTGCGAATCGTCTCGAACAGACGCGCGCGCATGAGGCCTTGTCCGATGTCGAAGCTACGATCGGGCTGGCGCGATTGTTGCGCGACAGGCAGCCGCGCCTGTACGAGTGGTTTTTCAAACTGCGCAACAAGAAGTTCGCCGCGGGCGAAATTGCCTCGCGCCTGCCGACCATGCAGCCGTTGCTGCACGTATCCGGCCGCTATCCACCAGCGCGCGGTTGCCTCGCGATGGTCGCACCGCTGGCGGCGAGCCCGGGCAAGAGCGACAAATTCATCGTGGCCGATCTGGACGTCGACCCGGCGCAATGGACAGGTTTGGGGCCGGACGACCTTGCCGAACGGCTGTTCACGCGTCGCGAGGACCTTCCCGAAGGCATGCAACGGCCACCGCTCAAGGAAGTTCACGCCAACAAGTCGCCGTTCCTTGCGCCGGTCGAAACACTGCGCAATACGGACGCTGGACGAATCGCGCTGGATACCGACCGCTGCATGCGGCATCTTGAAGCATTGCGCGCAACCGACGGTGTGCGTGAACGCATCCAGCAGGCATTTGGGTCGCGCGAAAGCAACTGGTCGACACGCAGCGATCCAGAGCTGATGCTTTACTCGGGCTTCGCTTCTGACGCCGATCGGCGCCGTTGCGCCAAGGTACGTTCGACGCCGCCCGCGCATTTTGCCACCGCCGATTTCGGATTCGACGATGCACGTTATACGGAATTGCTGTTCCGCTACCGCGCGCGGAATTGGCCGGAGACGCTGGACGGCGAACAAATGTCACGTTGGCGCGGATTCGTGCGCGACAAATTGAATCGCGAAACCGAGACCAGCACGCTTACGCTGGAACAATACTTCGCGACCATTGCTCGTCTGCGCGCGGAAAGCCCAGCCGGCCACAGGCAGGTATTGCTGGACAAGCTCCAGGATTGGGGCGAAACCCTCCGCAATGAATTCGGAACCTGATATGTCCCGTACGTATTTCTCGCCCGCCACTTTTCGTTTCCTGCGTACGCTTGGGCGCAACAACAATCGCACCTGGTTCAAGGCGCATCAGGCCGACTACGAACGACACGTGCGCGGCCCTTACCTGCAACTGATCGCCGATTTGCAGGCGCCGCTCGCGAAAATCAGCAAGCACTACCGCGCCGATCCGCGCAAGGTTGGTGGTTCGCTGTTCCGGATCCAGCGCGACACGCGTTTTTCCGGCGACAAGGCCCCGTACAAGACCTGGGCCGGCGCGCGCTTGTTCCACGAACGCCGCCGCGAAATTGCCGCGCCCTCGTTTTACCTGCAGATTTCGCCGCGCGATTGCTTCGTCGGTGCCGGACTGTGGCATCCGGAAAACCACACGCTGCGCAACATCCGCGATTTCATCGTCGATAATCCCGCGGCCTGGAAGCGTGCCACGCACAACCGTACATTCCGGGAGCATTACGAATTGCGGGGCGACTCGCTGACCCGCGCACCGCAGGGCTTTCCGTCCGATCATCCGCTGATCGAGGATCTGAAACGCAAGAGTTTCGCTGCCGGGGTCGGCTTTGATGATGCGCTGGCGTGCTCACCGAAGCTGTTTCCGTTCGTCGTCGACCACTTCAAGCGACTGGCTCCGCTGGTCGACTACCTGTGTGCTGCACAGAACCTTGAGTTCTGACACCGACGGTACATCGCCAAATGGGTTCAGCCTGTGGCGTCAGGCATCGGCAAACGGAAACGCGATCACATCGCGGATGTCGTCGGCGCCGGTCATGTGCATCAGCAGGCGGTCGACTCCCAGCGCAACGCCCGCGCAATCGGGCAGCCGGTCGAGTACCGCGAGCAGCTTTTCGTCGATCGGCATTTCGGGCTGACCACGTTCGCGGCGGCGCAAGTTGTCGTGCTCGAAGCGCGCACGCTGCTCTGGCGCATTATTCAGTTCGTGATAGCCGTTGGCGAGTTCGTGCTGGCCCAGGTACAGCTCGAAACGTTCGGCTACCGACGGCGAACCATGCCGAATTCGCGCCAGCGAACACTGCGAAGCTGGAAAGTCGTACACGATGGTGATGCCATCGCGCGGCAGCGCCGGTTGCAGGCGATGCGTGATCAAAAGATCCAGCCAGTCGTCGTGGGTCAATCCATCCGGATCGATGCGGAATTCGCGGAGCGGTTCGCGCAACATATCCTCGCTCGCGGTGAATGGATCGATGCCGATACCCGACGAGAACCAGTCGCGATAACTGCTGGTGGTCACCGCCGCGTCGCGGTTTACCAGCGCCAGCGCAGCGCGCACCAGTTGTGCGCATTCCAGCGCCAGGCGACGATGGTCGAAGCCAACCCGGTACCACTCCAGCATCGTGAATTCGGGGTTGTGTGCGGAACCCGCCTCGCCATTGCGGAAAACCCGCCCCAATTCGTAGCAGTCGCCGACGCCTGATGCCAGCAAGCGCTTCAACGGGTGCTCCGGCGACGTGCGCATGAAGCGCGTGCGCGAACCCGCACTGATCGGACCGGCGAACCCGGTCGTGAAACTCTCGATGTTCGGCTCGCTGTTGCCGGCCGCGGAGAGGATCGGGGTTTCGACTTCCAGCACATCGCGGCCCGCGAAAAAATCGCGTATCAGCGCATTGAGCCGCGCCCGCAGCAGCAGTGCCGCGTGGGTGTCAGGCTTCATGCCGCCGCAGCAGCGCCAGCAGCCGCGCTTCATTCCAGGTTTCGACACCCAGCGCCTCGGCCTTTTCGAGCTTGGAGCCGGCGGCTTCGCCTGCGACCACAAACGAAGTCTTTTTCGACACCGAGCCCGCGACCTTGGCGCCAAGGGCTTCCAGCCTGCTTTTTGCATCGTCGCGGGTCAGTGACGACAGCGAGCCGGTCAGCACCACGGTTTGACCTGCGAGCGGCCCCTTGGTCTTGCGTTGTGGTGCCGATTCCGCCCAATGCACGCCGGCCTCGCACAACGCCGCGATTGCCTCGCGGTTGCGTTTCTCGGTGAAGAACGCGGCCATGTGCGTGGCCATGATCGGGCCGACATCAGGCACCTCGGTGAGCTCGGCTTCGTCCGCTTGCATCAGTGACCCAAGCGAGCCGAAATGCTTCGCGAGTGTCTTGGCGGTTGCCTCGCCCACGTCCGGAATGCCGAGCGCATACAGGAAGCGTTCCAGTGTCGTGTCCTTGCTGGCATCGATCGCGGCAACCAGGTTGTCGGCCCATTTGGTCGCGATCTTGCCGGCTTTGACCGTCTCGGGAATGGTCCCATCGCGTTCTTCCGCGCGGCGCTTCATCGCGAGGAAATCATCCAGCGCCAGCTTGTACAGATCGGCGATGGAATGCACGTAACCGAATTCGATCAGGCCTTCGATGTAACGCTCGCCCAATCCGTCGATGTCCATCGCACGCCGTGACGCGAAGTGCCGGATCGCCTCACGACGTTGCGCCGCGCACACCAGACCGCCGGTACAACGCGCCGCGGCTTCGCCCTCTTCGCGCTCGATCGTGGACCCGCAGATCGGGCATCTCGCAGGCATCTTCCAAGCCTTGGTGTGCGGCGGGCGGCGTTCCGTGATCACCCGTACCACCTCGGGGATCACGTCGCCGGCACGCCGCACGATCACGCTGTCACCGACACGCACGTCGAGGCGCGCGACCTGATCCATGTTGTGCAGCGTGGCGTTGGTGACGGTGACACCGGCAACCTGGACGGGCTTCAGCCGCGCGACCGGCGTTGCGGCGCCGGTACGACCGATCTGGATATCGATGGCTTCCACCACCGTTGCCTGTTCCTCGGCCGGAAATTTGTGCGCAATCGCCCAACGCGGCGCGCGCGCAACGAAACCCAATTCGCGCTGTTGGTCGTAGCGGTTGACCTTGTACACCACGCCGTCGATGCCGTAAGGCAAGTCGTTGCGCGCCGCGCCGATCTTGCGGAAATACGCAAGGCAACCCTTCCCACCGAGGGCCAATTCATTCTGCGGACAGGTCGGGAACCCCCACTCACGCAGGCGCGTCATCGCCGCGCTGTGACGGTCGGCGATTGCCGCGTCCGGGTCGGGCGGCAAATTCACGCCGTACGCGTAGAACGCCAGTGGTCGACTGGCGGTAACGTGCGGGTCCAGTTGACGCAACGAGCCCGCCGCACCATTGCGTGGATTCGCCAGCGGGCGGCTACCCTCGCGCAACATGCGTGCGTTGTACGCATCGAAACCAGCCTTGGGCATGAACACTTCGCCGCGCACTTCCAGGGTCATCGGCCAGCCTTTTCCGCGAAGTTTCAAGGGAATGGCCTTCACCGTGCGCAGGTTGGCTGTGACGTCCTCGCCGGTGGTACCGTCGCCGCGGGTCGCGCCCTGCACGAACACGCCAGCCTCGTAACGCAGGCTAATCGCGAGGCCGTCCAGCTTCGGCTCAACCGAGAATTCGGGATCGGTGACGCCGAGTCCCTGCTCCACCCGGCGCACGAAATCGCGCACCTCATGGTCCGGGTCCACGCCTTCAGGCGGATCGGGAGCACTGAAGGCATTGGCCAGCGACAGCATCGGGATCGCGTGGCGTACCGCAGCGAATCCCGAGGCGGGCCGTGCACCGACGCGGCGGGTCGGCGAATCCGGCGTGGCGAGTTCCGGATGTGCCGCTTCCAGCGCCTCCAACTCGCGCATCAGACGGTCGTATTCGGCATCGGGAATCGACGGATCGTCGAGCACGTAGTAGCGGTAGTTGGCGTCGTCGATCGCGGCGCGCAGCACCGTGGCTTGCTGGCGGGCCGGATTGTCTTGCTGCTGCATGGCTGGCTTTGCCGATTGCTACGCCATTTGGCGCACCAGTGTAACCGGGCCCGTGCGGTGGCCGCGCTGTTCGCGGGCACGTGGGTCCGGCAACCAATTTTGGTTATGAAAGGTAGATGAAAGGTTATAGGCGCAATATCGGCAACGGATGGGGGTGTGACCCTCTTTGTCTTGAGCAGTTTTGGCGCAACCCTCGTGCTCCAATGCTGTTCTGTGACCCCGTCCGCGTGTCCGGCCTGCGTCCAACCTCTCCCCGGTGACGCAGGCCGGAGACGCTTTATTTTTGCGCGGGTCCATCCGCGCGAAAGCGGAACCGGCCATCCATGGCCTGATTTTTTTGTGCGATCGTCCGTGATCGCGGCGTCATTCAGCCTTGTGTGACAACTGAATCGGCCGAGCTTCGTGGAGACCAGAGCAGCCATCCATGGCCTGACTTTTCACAATAGCGGCTTCGTCGGTATTCGTCTGCCTTGGCAGCGGCTAAACTAGCCGATCTTTTCGACCGTCGGACAATCCGATCGTCTCCCGATGTCCGAAGCGAGTTCTTCCGACGGCATCGCGCGCATGCGCGGCCTGATTTGGCTGGTCGCGGCTGCGTTCTTCATGCAGACGCTGGACTCGACCATCGTCAACACGGCGGTGCCGAGCATCGCGCACGCGCTGGCGGTACCGCCGATCGATCTCAAGACCGCACTGACCAGTTACGTGCTGACATTGGCGATCTGCATTCCCGCGAGTGCATGGTTGTCCGACCGTTTCGGTACGCGCCGTGTGTTCGCGGCGTCGATCCTGATCTTCACGCTCGGTTCGCTAGCCTGCGGCGTGTCGCAAAGCCTGCCGCAACTGATCGCTGCGCGCGTGCTGCAG
>JBOHYW010000018.1:0-30324 GCA_050738155.1 Rhodanobacteraceae bacterium | reverse complement strand
TCCCACAGCTCCGGTTCGCTCAGAACGGCGAGTGCAAAGTCGTGGGCGTCGTCGCCCCAGAACAAACGTCCGCCCACCGACAATGTCGGTACGCCGAACACCCCGGCGGCGATGGCATCGTCGGAGTTTCCTCGCAGCGCTGCCTTGACCGCCGGGTCGGCGATGGCTGAATGCGCATCCGAAATGCCCAGCCGTTTGGCGACCGGCGACAACGCCTCGTCGCTGTCGCCAGCGCGACCCTCGCCCCAAATCCAGTCGAATATCGCATCCGCGGCGGCAGGGCTGCTACCCGCAGCGATGCACAACCTCAATGCCGCAAGGGGATTGAACGGATGTGCGGGCGGGAACCGCATGGATCGCCCGGCCTGCCGGGCACGCCACAGCACGTGGCGATACGTGAACTCGCGCTTGCCGGGAATTTCCGCCGGGCCTTTCTGCCCGTGGTGCGCGAGCAGCGCTGCAAAAAGAATGGGGCGCAAGGCTACTTCGCGCTCGCTGGCAAGCGCGCGCACCTTCGGCCACTGCAGCCATGCGAAAGGCGAGATGAAATCGAAGTACCAAACGATGTCCATGAACACTCCTGTGGCTGGGCTACGCACCTGTGCCGACCAAGGTAGCCATGAGGTTGCCGCTCGATGATGGAAGCGAAATCGAACCGGCTTGGTTCCGAAAGAAAAATGGATTCCGAATCGCGCTACGCGCGTCCGGAATGGCGGCGACGGGAATTATTCGCGGTGTTGCGCGCGGGCTTCACGCAACGCATCAAGCTTCTGCTTGATCTTCGCTTCGACGCCATTCGCGGTCGGTGCATAAAATTCAGTACCGACCAGTGCCTCAGGCAGGCATTGCTGGTCGAGCGCAACACCGCCTTCGACGTCGTGGTCGTACTGATAGCCCTTGCCGTAGCCCAGTCCCTTCATCAGCTTGGTCGGCGCATTGCGCAAGTGCATCGGCACTTCCAGTGTGCCGGTCTCGCGCACGTTCGCACGTGCGGCGCCGTAGGCGGCATATGCCGCGTTGCTCTTGGGGGCGACCGCCAGATACAACACGACCTCGGCCAACGCCAGTTCACCTTCGGGCGAACCCAAGCGTTCGTAGGTATCCCAGCCATGCAACGCAAGTTGCCACGCGCGTGGATCGGCGAGTCCGATGTCCTCGACCGCCATCCGCACCATTCGGCGTGCGAGGTACAGCGGTTCGCAGCCGCCATCCAGCATCCGCACCAGCCAGTACAGCGCGGCATCGGGATCGGACGAACGTACTGATTTGTGCAACGCCGAGATCTGGTCGTAGAACTGCTCGCCGCCCTTGTCGAAGCGACGGGTACGGTCGGCCAGTACCTGCTGCAGGGTCGATTCATCGATGCGGTTGTCCAGCGCAAGCTCTGACGCGATTTCGAGAAACGTCAGCGCACGCCGCACGTCGCCGTCGGCGGCTTTCGCCATCAATGACAACGCCTCGTCATCGACCTGCAGATGCAGCGCGCCAAGTCCACGCTCATCGTCAGCCAGCGCGCGTTTCAGCGCGACGGCAATGGCGTCGGCACCCACCGCATCCATCACGTGCACGCGGCAGCGCGACAACAGCGCCGAGTTCAATTCGAACGACGGGTTTTCGGTGGTGGCACCCACGAACACGATCACGCCGCGTTCGATGTGCGGCAGGAAAGCATCCTGCTGGGCCTTGTTGAAGCGGTGCACTTCGTCGACGAACAACACACTGCGCCGGCCCTGCGCAAACAAGCCCTCCGCTTCGGCCAGTGCCTTGCGCACATCGGCGAGTCCCGACAGCACCGCCGAGATCGCCTGGAAATGCGCATCGGCATATTTCGCAACCAGCAACGCCAGCGTGGTCTTGCCGCAACCGGGCGGTCCCCACAGCACCATCGAATGCACGCCGCCGGCTTCCAGTGCGCGCCGCAACGCGCTGCCCTGCCCCAGCAGGCGGTTCTGCCCCACGATTTCGTCCAGCGTGCGCGGACGTATCCGCTCGGCGAGCGGCTTCAGCGCCTCGGATTCGGGGAACAAGCCGGGAGATTCGGCGCTGGCAGTACGACGTGGCATGGGGCGATCACGCAATGTTCGTGGTTCGATAGCTCACCACGAACGGCGTCATGTTTCAAATACTGCGCGCACCGCGCTCGGGTCAGTGGTGGCTGGAAGCAGTGCTGGCGGAAGGGGACGTGTCGCCCACCACATCGGTGCCCTTGGGCGGCACGAAGGTGAAGGTGCTGGCAGGCAGATTAGGATTGCGTTGCCATGCGGAAAACGCGATTTCGGTCTTGTCGCCAATGTTGTCCTCGAACACCATCCTGCGGGGGCCATTGGAGTCGAAGCCGATTTCGGCGTATTTGAATTGCGGATCGCTGCTGCGCGACACCAGGTGCAGCCATTCGAGCCCGTCATGCTTGCCCGCATCGGTCGCCTTGAACTCGTTGTCGAGCTGCGAGAGGTCGGTCAGCACCGTCAACGGGCTGTGGGCCTCGGTCGCGCCCTGATTGCGAACCGTCACCTGTTCGAGGTCGGGCTCGTACACCCATACCTTGTGGCCATCGGCAACGATCAACTGCTTGTATGGGCCCGTCACCTGCCAACGGAACAATCGCGGCGCCTTCAGCGCCAGCGTACCGTGACTGGACCCCGTGACGTTGCCGTGCGCATCGTAAACGGTCTGGCTGAAACTGCCTTGCAACGAATGCAAACCCTTGGCGAATGCGTCGAGGCGCGCGCGCGCGCCGCTGGCGGCGAACGCGGCACCCGCCACGAACAACAACACCGTCAAAACAACCAATTTGCGCATGTCCGGGTTCCAATGAGTGCGTACAGGATGCCAGTAACGGATGAACCGGATGCGACTCCGGGCGAGTTGCAAAGCGGGCGCCGGATATCGGTACCCACGAAAAGCCTCTGTCGTGAAAACGCGGGCCACGGAGCTCCTGGCCATGGATGGCGGCCTTGGCCGCTCTGGACTCGCACGCCGTGCAGACCTTGCAACATGTTCACCGGCCCGACGGAGCCGAAATCATGGATGATCGCACACCAGGAACTTGTCCATGAATACCGGAAACCGTTCGTGTTGAGCGTAGCGAAGCTTCGCGAAGTCGCAACACCGGAAATTCCGGCATCGCATGGCACTTCGACTTCGCGCCTTCGGCGCTACGCCCAGTGCGGACCGCAATCTGCGGACCAACTCTATACCGGAGGCGGTGCAATAACTTCACGCTGCCCATTGTGCTGCGGCGCGCTGACCACGCCTTCCTGCTCCATCTGTTCAATCAGGCGTGCGGCTCGGTTGTAGCCGATGCGAAGGTGTCGCTGCACGCCCGAAATCGACGCACGCCGGCTGGACGTCACGATCTGTACCGCGCGATCGTACAGCACGTTGTCGTCACTGGAATTCCCGTCCTCCGGCAAGCCCGATTCGTTGATGATCTTGCCGTCGCCAAGCGTCTGCACTTCTTCCAGCACGCCTTCGATGTAGTTGGGCTCGCCCTGCGTGCGCAGCCATTCGACCACTTTGTGCACGTCGTCGTCACCGACGAACGCGCCGTGTACACGCTCGGGCGTCGCGGTACCGGGCGGCAGGTACAACATGTCGCCGTTGCCCAGCAGGGTTTCGGCGCCGGACTGGTCGAGGATCGTGCGCGAGTCGATCTTGCTGGATACCTGGAACGCGATGCGGGTCGGGATGTTGGCCTTGATCAGGCCAGTGATCACGTCGACCGACGGGCGCTGTGTCGCGAGGATCAGATGCACGCCTGCCGCGCGCGCCTTCTGCGCCAGCCGCGCGATCAGTTCTTCGACCTTCTTGCCGACGATCATCATCATGTCGGCGAACTCGTCGATGATGACCACGATGAACGGTTCCGGCCGCAGCGGCTCGGCCTTGTCGTCGGGCGCTTCGGGATTGGCCTTGAACAACGGATCGAGCAGCGGCTGGCCGGCCGCCTCGGCGTCGCGCACCTTCTTGTTGAAACCGGCGAGATTGCGCACGCCCACCGCCGCCATCAATTTGTAGCGACGCTCCATTTCGGCGACGCACCAGCGCAACGCATTGCCGGCTTCCTTCATGTCGGTGACGACCGGCGCCAACAGGTGTGGAATATTGTCGTACACCGACAGTTCCAGCATCTTCGGATCGATCATGATCATGCGCACGTCGGTCGGCTTGGCCTTGAACAACAGCGACAGCACCATCGCGTTCAAGGCCACCGACTTGCCGGAGCCGGTGGTGCCGGCTACCAGCAGATGTGGCATCTTCTGCAGGTCGACGACCACCGGCCGCCCGCCAATGTCCTTGCCCAGCGCCAGCGACAACGGCGATTTGGCGTCGCCGTATTCGCGCGAGTCGAATATCTCCGAGAGATACACGATCTCGCGGTGCGCGTTGGGGATTTCCAGCCCGATCACGTTCTTGCCGGGGATCACGTCGACCACGCGCACGCTGACCAGCGACAAGCCACGCGCGATGTCCTTGTCGAGCGAGGAGATCTGGCTGCCACGCACGCCGGGCGCCGGTTCCAGCTCGAAGCGCGTGATCACCGGCCCGGGATAGGCGCTGACCACATTCGCGTCGATGCGAAAGTCCTTCAGCTTCATTTCCACCTGGCGCGACAACACGTCCAGGGTTTCCTTGGAATAGCCCTTGCCCGTTTGCGGTTTCGGTTCTTCCAGCAGCGACAGCGGCGGCAATTCGCCTTCGGATGCTGCGCCGATGAACAATGGAATCTGGTTTTCGCGTTTGGCGCGTTCGCTTTTGACGATCGGCGCCGGTGCAGGCTCAATCCGCATCGGCTCGCGCTTGGCCTGTCGTGCACTGTCCTGCTTGCGCGCGGTCTCGCGCTCGACGCGTGCGGCACGCGCGGCGAGGGTTTCCGGCGCGTGTTTCAACTTGCCGCGCAACCAGCCGGCGCCAACCAGCACCTGTTGCCCGGTCCAATCCATCACCCGGAACCACGACAAGCCGGTGACCCAGGTCACCGCAATCAATGACAACGCGAACAACAACAAGAGTGCGCCGAGTTCTCCCACGCCCTCGTGCAGCACGTTGCCGACGCCGCAACCGAGCAGGCCGCCCGCGCCGGTGACGTTGCGGCACTGGGGGTCGGACGCGTGCAGCCATGCCAGTCCGCAACCGCCCACGAAGAACGCCACGAAACCGGTCAGACGCAGGCTGGGTTCCCACTGGCTCTCGCCGTCGCGGCGCCGGTACCAGCCGCGCAATACGCCGACCCCGAGCAGGATCAGCAGCAAGGGGAATGCATAGGCGATCACACCGAACAGGTGAAACAGCAGGTCGGCCATGTAGGCGCCCACCGCGCCACCGAAATTGTGCACGGCTTGACCCGGCACTGCCGCGTGCCACCAACCCGGATCGGTCTGGACATACCCGACCAGGCAGGCAAACAGATACACCGCCAGCGGAAACAGCAGCAACGCCGCCGCCTCGCGCAACAACCGTCGCGCGCGTTCGCTCATCCCGTTCGGTTTGATTTGGGTCTGTACTCGTGCACGCGCCACGCGTGGGAACCTCTGATTCTGGCTTGCAAATCCTGCGGCAAACTATAACGGCGTTTGCGCAGGTTCCCAGCCCCGCGCCGCGGCGTGTGTGGCGTTCACGCCGCGTGCGCTGCAATGGCGGCTAGCTCGCCAATCCCGCGTCGCGGTCGGTCTTGCCCGCCACTTTCCCCTTGCGCGCCCACGACAACATTTCCCTGAACTTCGGTGGCGCACCGGAATTCAGCAGCCCGCGCCGGAAAACCCGTCCAGACAGATACAACGCGATGATGACCGTCACCAGCAGCAATGCGCTGGTCAAGAGATAGTCGATCAACGGCGGCGGCGCGCCGGAGCGACTCATCATCAGGAATGGCGTGAGCGGTGGCACATAAGACAACACCCGCGCCCACAACGCGGTGGGGTCGTGTGCAATCGGCACCATCAGGATCAACGGCAGGATCATGAACAACGACACCGGGGTCATGTACGGCTGCGCTTCGCGGATGTTGTTGACCGCCGCGCCGATCGCACCGGTGACGGCGGCGTACAGCAGGACGCCGAGTATGAAGTACACGACGAACCAGCCGATGTCCCATGCGCTGATGCCGGCGATGATCGCCGCTGCGAACCCGCCCAACTGGAACATGCTGCCGAATATCGCCAGCAGGCCCAATATCAACACCAGCCAGCCGCCGACCAGGGTCATGCCGACGCAAGTCACGCCGAGGGTCTTGCCGGCCATGATGTCGGAAGGCTCGATCGCCGCAAGCAGCGTCTCGGCAATCCGGTTGGACTTCTCCTCGATGGTGGACAGCATCAGCAATTGCGCGATTTGCATGATCGAGATGAACAGCAGGTAGGTGTACCCGACCGGCAGCCACTGCGCCGCCTGCTCGGCCTGGGTCGCGGTGCTGGCGCCGCTGCGGGTCACCAACTGGTCGTCGAAATCGATCGACTGGCCGATCAGCTTGGCCTGTTTTGGCGACAAGCCGGCCTGCGCCGCACGTCGCGCCTGCACCGCCGCCGAAACCTTGGCGCTGAACCAGTCGCGCAACGCGGTGTCGGTGAGATTGTGCGACGCATAAACGAATTTCGCCGCGTCGGCCAGCGGCTGCGACGGCAGCACGAAGTAGGCATACACATCGCCATGCACCACGGCGTGCCGCAACTTGTCCTGCGAAAGCACGACCAACTGGTAGCGCGCTTTCGCCAGGCCGTCGTCCACGCTCGCTGCGGCGTCCGGCGTCAGCTGCGCGTACCATTTGATCAACGCATCGCGATGCTGCCAGATTGCCAGTGCGGCGCCGTCCGTGGGTGCGGGCGAACCCGCCGCCAGCGCATGCGCCAAGGCGTCACGGCGTTTCTGGTCGAGCTTGTGTGCCGCCGGTGCAACGGCCGCGAGCACCGGCGGCAGGCGGCTTTGCGCAGGTGCCGGCGTGCGCGCGGCCAGGTCCAGCAGGCGAGCGTAATCGCTGGCCGCGATCCGTTGTTCGACTGCCGGCAGCAGCCAGCCGGAATGATCGACCACCGCGTAGCGATGCGCGCCACCGAAGTGCTGGATCAACGCCGGTACCAACATCACCGCCAGCAGGATCGCGGGCGACAGCAACAAGCTCACCCAGAAGCGACGGCGCATCACGTAGGCGACGTAATCGCGCTGCGCCACCAGCAAGGCGTTACGCAGCTTCATGTTCGGCCTCCACCACGCCCAGGAAAATCTGCTTGAGCGAGGCCTCGCGGGTATCGAAGCGCCGGATACGCACACGCTCGACCAGGCACTTCAGCAACGCCTGGGTATCGGCGCCCGGTGCAAGCCTGAGTTCCGCGTGCTGGCCGGCGTCGTCGGCCGCCAACACGCCGGGCAGTTTCTGCAATGTACCGGCGTCGCCTTCGTAGTCGACGATCACGCTGCGTTCGGCCTGGCTTTTTATTTCGGCGAGCGGACCGGCAAGCTTGCGCTGGCCGTTGTCGATGATGATGACCGCATCGCAAATCTGTTCGGCGTGCTCCACCACGTGGGTCGAGAAAATCACGGTGCGGCCTTCGCGTTTGTACTGGCGGATCAGCGACAACACCATTTCCGAATTCACCGGGTCCAGCCCCGAGAATGGTTCGTCCAGCACTACCAGTTCCGGATCGTGCAGCACCGCCGCGATCACCTGCGCCTTCTGCGCCATGCCTTTCGACAGTGTGTTGCACTTTGCGTCCATCGAACTTTCGAGTCCTGCGGCCACAAGGCGCGTGCGTGCGCGCGTCGCGGCTTCGCGCCGGTCGAGACCGCGCAGTTGCCCAAAATACGCGACCATGTCGACCACCCGCATATCCTTGTACAGGCCGTTTTCCTCGGGCAGGTAACCGGTGCGGGCGCGCACCGTTTTCGGTGCGTTGCCGTCCAGCACGCTGACGTGGCCCTCGTCCGGATCGAGGATGCCGGTGATCATGCGCAAGGTGGTGGTCTTGCCGGCGCCGTTGCGGCCAAGGAACCCGTAGATGGTCCCGGCAGGCACCTCCAGCGACAACCGGTTCACGGCCGTGTGCGCGCCGAAATGCTTGCTCGCGGTTTCGATGGAAATGGCGTGGGCCATGGCATGGGCGAATGCGGGGATCGGCACATGGTACTTGCCACGCTTGCGGCAAGACATCTGACAAGCGTCACGTACCTCGGTTGATGCCGTCCACCATCCGCGGATGGAGCGCCTGCCATTTCCGTGCCGGCCTGGGGGTTCATCCCCGCGGTCTCTTCTTGCGGCTGCAAGCGCGATTGAGTTGCGCGCAGCCGCCTCCATATTTCCAGGCAGCACAGCCACTCCGGAATTCCCATGGCCTCCCCCACTTCGCTCCGTATCGATTTCGTTTCCGACGTCGCCTGTCCGTGGTGCGCGATCGGTCTTGCCAGCCTGCGGCAGGCGCTGGCGAAGCTGGACGGCAGCGTGCAGGCGGAAATCCACCTGCAGCCGTTCGAGCTCAACCCGCAACTGCCGTTCGAAGGCGAGGACGCCGACCAGCACCTGATGCACAAATACGGCATCGGCGAACAACAGCTCGAGGTCAACCGCAAGGCGATCCGTGACCGCGCAGCGCCGCTGGGCGTCATGATCAACACCACCCCCGGCAGCCGCGTCTGGAACACCTTCGACGCGCACCGCCTGCTGCACTGGGCCGACCTCGTGGATCGCGAACAGGCGTTGGCGCTGAAGCAAGCACTGCTTCGCGCCTATTTCACCGACGGCGAGAACGTGGCCGATCACGACATCCTGGTGCGCATCGCGGGGGAAATCGGACTGGATGCCAAGCAAGCGCGCCGCGTGCTGGAAAGCGGCGACTACGCCGACGCGGTACGTGCGCAGGAGCGCCTGTACCAACAGGCCGGCATCAACTCGGTACCCGCGACGATCGTCAACCAGACCCAACTGATCCCCGGCGGCCAGCCGCCGGAGGTATTCGAACAGGCACTGCGCGAGATTGCGCAGGCACTTCCCGAGGGTTGAGCCCGGCTTTCACTCTCAATCGCCGCGCGACAGCGGCGCCGCGACATCCTCGAGACTGCGCCGTTCGGCGGGGATGGCGAGCCACCACGCAACGCCCACCGCGACCGGCATCAGCGAGGCGCGCCGGGATATCGGTGGTAATCACGCTGGCAGTCGATGCGGGCATGCGGGCGGGTTGTCAGGAGCTTCCTCAAGGTTTCGTGGAACCTGCCGATACCGTCTCCACGAAGCTGCGGATGGCTCCGGCAGTGGGATTACCAGGCGAGACCGGTTCGCCCGTCCTCTTCTCGAATGTTCGGGAGAATCCATGCCAGACCGTAATTTCCCCCTGTCACGGCTCGAAGTCGGTGAACCGTTGCCACGCGACGTGCGCGACGCGAACGGCACGCTGCTGTTGCGCGAGGGACATGCCGCCACCAGCGACAAACAGCTCGAGACCCTGATGCGGCATGGCTCGTGGTCGAACACGGTGGTGTCTGTCGCAGACGACCAGAAATACCGCGCCCGCTCGCCGCTCGCGCTGGTTCTTGCCGCGCGTCGCCATCTGCAGGCGTTGCTCATCGATCCACCACCCACGGCATTCGTCTCCGAGTTGCTGCGGATCGCCGGCGAGGTGCGCAAGGCCTGCCGGGCGAATGCCGACGTGGCCCTGGCATCCATCCTGATGTGTCGCGATGAGCCCTACGCGATTCGCCATCCGGTGAACGTGGCGATTGCGAGCTACATCACCGGCAACGCCATGCAACTGGACGCCGCAACCCTGACCTCGACCGCCGCCGCCGCACTCACCATGAATGTCGGCATGCTGGAATTGCAGGAACAATTGCAGACATTGCCGGGAACGCTGAGCCGCGAGCAGCGCGCCGAAGTGGAACGCCATTGCGATCGCGGCGCTGCGCTGCTGCGCGACTACGGCGTGACCGATGCACTGTGGCTGGAAATCGTGCGCGACCATCACGAACGACCCGATGGCAGCGGCTATCCCACCGGCAAAACCGCCGACCGGCTTGGCGTACCCACCCAACTGGTGTCACTTGCCGACGTCTATTGCGCACGGGTGTCCGAACGCCAGCATCGCCCCGCCATGCGACCCAACGCGGCGCTGCGCTGGCTGTTCCTCAACGAGGGCACGACCCTCGATGAACAGCACGCCGCAATGTTCATCAAGACGCTCGGCATCTACCCACCCGGCACCGGCGTGCGCCTGCAGAACGGCAGCGTCGGCGTGGTAACCCACCGCGGCAGCTCGGGGCAGCGACCGCGGATCTCGTCCATCACCACCCAGGATGGCTCCCGTGCAAGCACGCCGATTCGACGCAGTGAGGATGCCCCCGGGCATGCGGTGAGCGAAGTCGTCGATCTCGATGCGCTGGGTTTGAACGCCAACATGCAAGCCTTGTGGGGCGCCGACGCGGTAGCCTGAGAATCGACGGCCGTAGGGATCGATGCGTCGACACCGCCGGTCACAAGCATTCCATGGCCGGCATCTGCGGGCAGGATGTGAACACGTCATACACACACCGTATGGCAAGCTGCACGCGCTCGGAAAGCATGCACCGGGTGTATTGCCATGGAAGCTGAAAACAACAGCCCTGCCCCGGAATCCGCACCCGCGATCGCCGCGGTTGAGCTTGGCCGCTGGTTTCGTCGCGACGTCGAGCAGCCGCTGGAGCAATTGGTCGGCGGTCCCAGGCGACTGAAGGTCATCGCACTGCTCGCTTGCGTGCTGGCGCTCGACGCCGCCGACAAGGCCACCGTCGGCGCGGTGGCGGCGCAACTCGAGCACGATCTGCACATCGGCAATGTCGAAGTGGGGCTGCTGGTGACGGTCTCCACCGCGATCGGTGCGATCGCGACGCTGCCGTTCGGCGTGCTGGTCGATCGCGTGAACCGGCGCCGCCTGCTGGTGGCCGGGATCGGCATCTGGTCGATTGCCATGGCCGCAAGCGGCGCCTCGGTCGACTACACGATGTTGTTGCTGACCCGGCTCGGCCTCGGTGCCGTGGTGGCGGTCGCTTCGCCCGCGATTGCCTCGTTGATCGGCGACTTTTTCCATCCCGGGGAACGTGGACGCATCTACGGCTACATCCTCGCCGGGGAACTGCTCGGCGTGGCGTTCGGATTCCTGATTTCCGGCAACGTCGCCGCCGTGGTGTCGTGGCGGGTGCCGTTCTTCATCCTGGCCGGACTCGGCGCCGTGCTAGCGGTGGTGATCGCGCGCAAATTGCCGGAGCCGAAGCGCGGCGGACAAGGCCGCATGCCGCCACGCAACGAGGACGGCGAAGAAGTCGAGGATGACACCCATCCGGTCACGGAAATCGTGGGCGAGCGTGGTATGCAGCCACGCCACGATCTGGTGCTGACGCAAGACCCCGAGAAGATGCCGCTATGGCACGCGGTGCGCTACGTGCTGTCGATACCGACCTATCGCGTGCTGATCATCGCTTCGGCGCTTGGATATTTTTATTTCACCGGCCTGCGCACCTTCGCGATCGTATACATGCGCGGGCATTTCGACCTGCAACAGGCAGCCGCAAGCACCGTTACCGTCGGTGTCGGATTGGGCGCCATTGCAGGCGTGCTGTTTGCCGGTTGGGTTGCCGACCGGTTGATTGGTCACGGCGAGTTGCGCGGACGCATCATCGCGGGCGCCGTCGCGTATATCGTGGCGACCCTCGGGTTGCTCGGCGGGTTGTTTGCACCCAGCCTTATCTTTGCCGCGCCTTTCTTCTTCGTGGCCGCGGCGGGATTGGGCGGCGCCAATCCGGCGGTGGATTCGGCACGGCTGGACATCATGCATTCGCGGCTGTGGGGGCGTGCCGAAGGCGTGCGCTCCACGCTGCTGTATGCCTGCCAGGCGGCGGCGCCATTGTTGTTCGGCTGGGTGTCCGGCTTTTTCGGCGGCCACAACGCCAGCTTCGGCCGGCCGGGCGCCGGCAGCCATGCCGGCGGCGGACTGGAAATGGCTTTCCTCATCATGCTGGTGACGCTCGCCGCGGCTGGTTTCGTGATGTTGCGCGCCATGAAAACCTACCCGCGCGACGTTGCCACCGCGATTGCTTCGGAACAGCGCACCGCACACGAATGAGCAAAATCATTCCTTCGGTCCGGCGGCTCCCTAACGCGGGCGCGGGCCATCAAGATGGCGGGCGCGGCAGCAACTCGTCGTGGCCATGCGTGCTGGTGCGGGCAATCTCCAGCCGCGTGCGTGGCAGGCATTGCGGGTAGTTCTGCTGCAGGAACGTGACCAGGTTTTCGCGCACGTGGCGGCGCAGGTTCACGGTATCGCCGGCGTTCCTCGCGCTGACCATCGCGCGCATTTCCACCACGTGTTCGGTGAGGTTGGTGACGTCCAGCGACCATGCAAAACCGTCGAACAACGGGTCGGCCTTGAGTATGCGCTCCAGTTCGTCGCGCACCGCCTGCACCGGCACGGTGTAATCGGCATAGATGAACGCGGTGCCGAGCAGGTTCGCCGTGGTGCGGGTCCAGTTCTGAAATGGTTTTTCGATGAAATACGTCAAAGGCAATACCAGCCGGCGCAAATCCCAGATGCGCACGACGACGTAGGACGTGGTGATTTCCTCGATCCAGCCCCACTCGCCTTCCACGACCACCGAATCCTCCAGCCGGATCGGCTGGGTCAACGCGATCTGGATGCCGGCGAGCCAGTTGGTCAGCACCGGCCGCGCCGCCAGCCCCACGATGAGCCCCGCCGCGCCGGCCGATGCAAACAACGTGGCACCCAACGCGCGAATGCCCGGAAACGTCATCAGCATCACGCCGACCGCGAACACCGTCATCAACACCGCGCCGATGCGGCGCATGACCTGGAATTGCGTGCGGATCTTGCGCGCTTCCAGGTTGTCCGGCACGTTCACGTCGTAGCGGGCGGAAAGAATGTCGCCCATGGCGTCGATCAGCCTGACCACGAACCATGCCGCGATCGCGATCAGGATAATCACGATCGCATGACCAACCGGGCCGGCGACCTTGTTCGGGAGCGGCAATGCGGTCAACGCAAACAGCACGCCGAGCAGCGGAAACAACCAGCGCGACGGGGCGCGGAAGTTGTGCACGATGGCGCCGGTAATCGAGGCGAAACGTCCGCCAGAGAATCGGCGGATGATCGCGAACAGTACCCAGTAAAACAGCCAGCCGACGACGGCGCTCGCCAGCAGCACCACCAACGGGTCGAGCCAGGCCGGCCCGACCGGAATGAAGTCCATTACTTTAACCATGCCGCGGCATTTCCATTTGCGGACCTTGCTGCCGTCGTTCCTCGAACACATCACAAGAACACGACAACTATAGGTGAAGGCGCGGCAACATCGGCAACGTGCTTGTTGCAAGGTTCAGGTTCGGAACCGCTCGTCGCGGCCGATCACGCGGCCATCACCATGGGCGGGGTTACCCTTTTGTCGATCGTTGAAAAAGTGTTTTCCTGCACTTTTCCGACACGCCGAGTTCGGCACATGTCTGCACTCGGCTTCGTCGAATCAAGCACTTCGAGTGCTTGATTCGCGGCGAGCCGTCCATGGCTCGCATTGGCAGGATGCTGCTTTTCGCACCCTGCCATACCGATACAGGACTGTACGGCCATGGCAACAACCGCAACCGATCCGACCTGGAAGCGCAGCGACGACGCACGCATCATCCTGTGCGGATCGTGGAACCTGCTGGCGGATGAACGCCGACGACGACGCCTGTTCCGCGAGTTCAACCGGCTCGATTCGCCCAACGACTATCGTTGGGATCTGCAGCACGTCGATGCGCTCGACAGCACTGGCGCGCTGGTCTTGTGGAAGGTCTGGCGTGGCCATCTGCCAGACTCGCTCGACTGCAGCGACAACCAGCGCCACCTGTTCACGCGCCTTGCCAATACCGCGCCGATCGAAACGTCGTCGCCTGGCACCTCGGCGAACTGGTTGGAGCGGTTCGGCGGCGGCGTGTTCGCCGTGTTCGCGACCGGCGGTGGAATGCTGCTGCTGGTCGGCCAGTTGATGCTCGACATCGCCTATTGCGTACGCCATCCGCGGGTCACCCCGTGGAAGGAAATCTCCGCCAACATCTATCACATCGGCGCATCCGCGATGCTGCTGCTCGGCAGCATCGGGTTCCTGGTCGGGGCGGTCATGACCATCCAGATGGGTCTGGTGCTCAACGAGTTCGCCGCATCCAACATGGTGATCGGCATGATGGCCACGGCGGTGCCGCGCGAGCTGGGCGCGGTCGTCACGGGTCTCTTGATGGCCGGGCGCACCGGCTCGGCGATGACCGCGAGCATTGGCGCCATGCACATCACCGAGGAATACGCCGCGTTGCAGGCGCTGGGATCGTCGCCCAGTTTGCGGCTGGCCCTGCCCCGCGTCATCGGCGCCGCGATCGGCATGCCATTGCTGGTGGTGTGGACCGATTGCACCACCATGCTGGGCGGTGCGCTCGCCGCACAGGCGGGGCTGGGTATCAGCTACCGACTGTTTCTCGAGCAGTCGATCGCACAGGTGCAACTCGTCAACTTCTGGATCGGCATCGGCAAGGGCGCGTTGTTCGGTCTGGTCATTGCGCTGGTCGGGTGTTGGTTCGGAATGAACTCGGCGCCGGATACCGAAAGCCTGAGTCGCAACACCACGTTCTCGGTGGTGACCAGCCTGACCGCGATCCTGCTGCTCGACGCGTCGCTCGGCGCGGCGCTGACCAACGTCGGATTGATGTGAGCCGCATCATGCAAGCCGCAGCTGGCGAAACCGTCATCGAAGTCCACGACCTGCACAAGCGTTTCGGTCGCCAGCAGGTCCACCTCGGGCTCGACCTCGCCGTCCAGCGCGGGGAATTCCTGTCCGTGATCGGCACCTCCGGTTCCGGCAAATCCACACTGCTGCACCAGGTAATCGGATTGATCAAGCCTGATTCCGGATCAATCCGCGTGTTGGGTTCCCGCGTCAACGAACTCGACGGCGAAGCCGCGCGCCTGCTGCGGCGACGCTGGGGTGTGTTGTTTCAGCGAGGCGCACTGTTCAGCGCGTTCAACGTGTTCGACAACATCGCGTTCCCGATGCGCGAATTGCGCAAGCAGGGCTGGTCGATCGACGAGGGCATGCTGCGCGACAGCGTCGCGCTGAAGTTGCACATGGTGGGACTGGAACCCGCCGCCGCGTGGAAACGTCCCGCGGAATTGTCGGGTGGCATGCTGAAGCGTGCCGCGCTGGCGCGCGCGTTGATGTTGGAAGCCGAACTGTTGTTCCTGGACGAACCCACCACCGGCCTCGACCCGGCATCGTCCGCCGAATTCGATGCGATGCTGCGGGCGCTGCACAAGGAATTGAACCTCACGGTGATGATGGTCACCCACGATCTCTACAGCATGGCTGCCTTGAGCGACCGCATCGCGGTGCTCGACGGCGGCAAGTTGATCACCGTCGGCACGTTGCGCGAGGTCGCCGGTTTCGACCATCCCTTCATCAAGGATTTCTTCCGCTCGCGGCGCGACGAAAGCACGTTGCGGGACTTGACAATCGCCGGAAGCGACTGACCATGGAAAACCGCGCACACGCCATCATCGCCGTCTGCTTTTTCGTGGTGTTCGCGGTCGCCGCGGTGCTCATTTTCTGGTGGTTGTCATCCGGGCCCAGCGAGCCGCTCGCCTACCGCATCGTCACCGACGATTCGGTGGCCGGTCTGGCACCGCAATCCAAGGTCGAATTCAAGGGCATTGCAGTTGGACATGTCACGGACATACGGTTCGACCCCAGCGACCGCTCGCGCGTGATCGTCGATTTTCACGTCAGGCGCAAAACCTACATCACTCACGCAACCTATGCGGTGCTGGCGATGCAGGGTTTGACCGGCGGCGAGGTGCTGGAACTCAAGCTCGGCAAGGGCAACTCGGCGCCGCTGGCGACCAGCGACAAGAACCCGGCGCATATCCCGCTGCACAAGGGACTGCTGGCGCAGCTCGAGGATTCCGCCAAGCAGGACATGCAGGACCTGCACGCCGTCCTCGACAACGCCAAGAAATTCCTCGATGACGACAACCGCAAACACCTCAGCGCCACGATCCGGCAACTCGATGCCGCGACCGCGAAACTGGTCGCGATCGAGACCGCGCTGACGCCGGCCATGCAACAAATGCCGGCACTGGTGAAAAGCGCGCAGAAGAGCCTGGACCAAAGCCATGCCTTGCTCGCGAATGCGAACAAGCTCGCGAAAGCGGCGCGCAGCCCGGTGCAAAAGATCGGCGAGGTCGAAGACACCTACCAGCACCTCGGCCACACCCTGGACAGGCAGACCGCCCCCGAGCTCGACGCGCTCAGCCAGAGTCTGATGCGCACGTCACGCCAACTCGAGGAACTCATCCGCGAGCTGAAGGCCAAACCGCAAAGCCTGATCTTCGGTCCGCCGCATTCGCCACCGGGGCCGGGCGAACCCGGCTTCAAGAGCGGCAGCCAGAAGGACGACAACGGCCATGATTGAGTTACTCACGCAGGCCCTGCTCCACTCTCCGTTCGCCCTGAGCGCAGCGAAGCGAAGCCGAAGGACGGACAGTGTGGCGGCGAGACATGCAGCTCCATTCCGTGTTTACTTCGACAAGCTCGGCACGCGTGGAATTGCCCATAAGCTCGTGGGTGTTGCAATGTTGTGGGGATGCGCTCTGCTGCTCGGTGGCTGCATGCATTCCACCAGGGCCGATTTCGCGCGCCACTACAGCCTTGGCAGTTCGGCGCCAGCGCACGTGGCCGACCAAACAGCGAACCACGGCCGGAAGATCCTGCAGATCACGCGCATCACGGTGCCGTCGTGGCTCGCGGGTACCGCCATGTATTACCGTCTCGATTATCAGGGCGATCACCGAGCCGCCACTTATGCGCACTCGGACTGGATCGCGCCGCCGGCAACGCTGCTCGAATCGATCATCCAGAACACCACCGCCGCAAACGGCAACTGGCATGCCGTAATCGGCCCCGGCAACCCGGCCAAAGCCGATGCGAGTCTGCGCCTGCAACTCGATGATTTCAGCCAGGCCTTTTCACAACCCCGCGACAGCGCCGGTGTCATCGATGCCACGGCGACGCTGATCGACAACCATGACGACAGTGTCATCAGCCAACAACATTGGCACATCGAAGTTGCCGCGCCAACCGCAGATGCGCAAGGCGGTGTCAAGGCGCTGGGCAAAGCCAGCCGGCAACTCGCCAACGATCTGCAACGCTGGCTGGTCGGAGTCTCCGCACCAGCCCATTGAGCGAGCGCGCGCCGGGCAGATTTCGATATCCAAGGGATAGCCTCAAAAAGCGCATCCAAACCCGTCGTGATTCTTTGTGGAAAATCACGGCAAACGTCGTGTTTTTTTACAAAAATCCCGCTTCAGGGAACCGTCCCTCGAAACAAACATCGCAAAAACAACCCCCTGAAAATCTGGCACGCGGAATGCTTGGCGTGTTATCGAAAGATGACTGCATGGCGCTGGCGCATCGCCATGTTCCGTGTCCCGAAGAGTGAGGTTGATAACATGAATGCGAACAAGGGAAACTTCGCGAAAACCGGAGTTTTGACGACCGCGGCGATGCTCGCGATATTGTTGGTGCCGTATGCCCACGCGACACCGGTCGAGATCGGTTTCAACGGCGCGGGCGGCAGCGGGCACGCCTCGCTGACGGTTGGATCGGATACCACTGCCGGCGATCCGGCCGGCGCGCAAGTCATCACCGGCGCCACCGGCACTTTTTCGGATACCAACATCGGCCTCAACAACGTGTCGATCACAGGAGTGGTGGCGCGCAATTTTGCCACGCCCAATGATGTCGCCGACGGTTCGTGGCAGCCAGGCGACGTGCCCTTTCCGGCGAGTTTCAGTGAGCTTGCCGTCTTGAACCCACCGCCAGGCGACACTGCGATTACGTACAGCGATCTTTTTTACGCTGACGGTTCCCTGCAGTCATGTTGGGATTATCCCTTCGCCGGCGGCTTTCTGGACACCTATGGCGTGATGTTCACACTAGGCAACGGCGGCTTCGTGGACCTTTGGAGTGACGGGGTAACGGCTCCGATGGCTTTTGGGCCAACGTGGCCGGGTGGCCTCACTTATGGCTTTGCCGTGATCGACAACACCCTGACGGTCAGCGACTTCCAGTTCGTCGGCGTCAACGCGGCAGTGCCAGAGCCGAACTTCCTGTGGCTGTTGGGCGCGGGGATACTCGGTCTGTTGGTCTGGCGCCGCTCGCTGGAGTCGCGCAGGACGCCAAGCAGTCATTGATCGGTACAGCTCCAATCAGGTAACTGCGAAACGCGGGCAAAACGGATGGAGGACCCTTCGCGATCCTCTATCCCGGTCGTTTAAACCCGATGCAAAACGTCGAATCACCTTACAAAATCGCAAATTTGCTGTCGGGTTGACGAAAATATATTGCGTAGAAACAATTACTTGTGAATTGGCACAAGAGTTGCTTCTCAAGTCATCAGGAGCCGGGATACTCCGGTCTGTCGACACATACGGACATGCATCAAAGCTGCTGCACTTATCGGAGGCAGAACAGTGAACACGACACGCAAGAACAAGTTTCAGACGGTGCTCGCGGCGAGTCTGCTCGCAGCCGGGCTGTGTCTGGCAGCCACCACGGCGAATGCCGTGCCGATCAGCGTCAGCGCCTCGATCGGCGGAGTTCCCACCGGCACCAGCTATGAGAACTTCGACTCACTGACTCTCGGCGGCGCGGGCGGTGCAACCGCCAGCGGCATTACCGTCAGCTTTTCCCCGGACGGTGGGGCCGTGCAAGGAGCACTGGCCAACAAGTACGCGGCGCCATTCCTGTCAAGCAACAACGGCACCCTGTTCGGTGACCTGAACAATGGCGCGGATGGCACGACCTATCTCACCAGTGGACTCGGCGACGCAACGCTGACTTTCGCGACCGGCGAGAAGTACCTTGGCCTGCTGTGGGGTTCCGTCGACCAGGAGAATACGCTGTCCTTCTACGACGGCGCGACGTTGGTCGGCTCGATCGCGGGCAGCGATGTGACGGCACTTGCCAATGGCGACCAGGGCGCAAATGGCACGTTCTACGTCAACATCAATTCGCCGGTGGCATTCGACCGGGTCGTCGCGACCAGCACGAAGTACTCGTTCGAGTTCGACAACGTGGCCTTCGATACCGGCTCGGTCGCCGTACCCGAACCGGGCACCATTGGCATGTTCCTGCTGGGATTGGCGCTCGTCGGGTCGGGCTACTGGCTTCGCAAGCGCAAGCCGGCATGAAGCGCACGCTTGTCAGTTGAGCAAAACGCCCCGCACAGCCGGGGCGTTTTTCATTGCGCAGCTCGTGCCCGAGAAATCACCCTGTTGCTTGCACGGCTTTGTTTGGCCCGGCACGCCCGGCCGTTTTTGTGCTAATTTCGCGTCCGGATTTCGTTGCCCTGGTCGCACCCTGATGCCGCCAGACCGCCCCGTTTCCGACCTGCGGACGACAAGCGCGTCCCGACAGAGTGCCGTTTCCCATCGACTGGAATCACGTTCGTGAATCTCGATCACGCAGGTTTGAATGCCCTGATGGAAATCACCGCACGGCCGGAGCTCGTATTTGTCCGCGGCGAAGGCTCGTGGCTGGAAGACCATCACGGCAAGCGTTATCTCGACTTCATCCAGGGCTGGGCCGTGAACTGCCTCGGCCATGGTCACCCCGCCATGCTCGAAGCCCTGGAACGCCAATCGCGGCAACTGATCAATCCCTCGCCTGCGTTCTACAACCAGCCGTCGATCGACCTGGCACGCCGCCTTGTCGAAGCGTCATGTTTCGATCGGGTGTTCTTCGCCAACAGCGGCGCCGAGGCCAACGAGGGTGCCATCAAATTGGCGCGCAAGTGGGGGCAACTGCACCGCAACGGCGCGTACAAGATCATCACCTTCGAACATGCCTTCCACGGCCGCACCCTGGCCACCATGTCCGCCTCCGGCAAACCAGGATGGGATCGCAAATTCGCGCCGCAGGTCGATGGCTTTTCCAAAGCCAAACTCAACAACCTCGATTCGGTATACGCGCTGATCGACGATGCAACCGTCGCGGTGATGCTGGAACCGGTACAAGGCGAAGCCGGCGTCGTCCCGGCCACCCGCGAGTTCCTGCGCGACCTGCGTGAACTGACCCGTGAACGCGGCCTGCTGTTGATCGTGGACGAAGTGCAAACCGGCATGGGCCGCACCGGACGCATGTTTGCGTACCAGCACGCGGCCATCGAGCCGGACATCATGACGTTGGGCAAGGGCATCGGCGGCGGCGTGCCACTGGCGGCGCTGTGCGCGCGCGAAACCGTGAGCTGCTTCGAACACGGCGACCAGGGCGGCACCTACAACGGCAATCCCCTGATGACCGCGATTGGCGTGGCGGTCTTCGATGCGCTGTCGGCGCCCGGCTTCATGGACGACGTCAACACCCGCGCCCGCCAGCTCTCGGCCGGCCTCACGACGCTGTCGGACAAGTGGGGCATGCATGGCGAACGCGGCCATGGCCTGCTGCGCGCGCTGGTGATGGATCGCGACGACGGCCCGGCACTGGTGGAAGCCGCGCGCAATCGCATACCTCAAGGCCTGTTGCTGAACGCACCGCGCGGCAACCTGCTGCGCTTCATGCCAGCGCTGAACGTCACCGCCGACGAGATCACCAGCATGCTCGCCTGGCTGGATACGTTGATCGCGGAAAGCCGTGATCATGACGGGCTGGGCAGAAACTGATTCCGACCGCGGTTTTTACATGCCGTTTCCGACGGCATTCACTGTTACTGTCGTGCTACCGGCACGCCAAGAGATTTCCGAATGCAAGTCCCCGTCTGGATATGGCTCGCCACGGTCGCCGGGATCATTGCGCTGCTGGCGCTGAGCTTCTTCACCCATATCCGCAAGGCCCACGAACCCTCCATGAAAGAGGCCGGGGCGTGGACCGCCTTCTTCGTGACCCTGTCGATATTGTTCGGCGTGGGGCTGACGCTGGCGTGGGGCTGGGACCACGGCGTCGAGTTCTTCGCCGGTTATGTCACCGAGTACAGCTTGTCGATCGACAACCTGTTCGTGTTCGTGATCATCATGTCGAGCTTTGCAGTGCCACGGGCCTTCCAGCAAAAGGTGCTGCTGGTCGGCATCATCGTCGCACTGATCCTGCGCACCATCTTCATCCTGATCGGCGCCGCCGCCATCGCGCATTTCAGTTGGGTGTTCTATATCTTCGGATTGTTCCTGATAGCCACCGCGCTCAAGCTGGCGTTCGAGAAACACGAGGGCGAAGAAACCTACGAACCAAACTTTCTGGTGCGCTCCATCCAGAAAATCCTGCCGGCGACCAACGAATACGACGGCACCAACATGACCACGATCGTGGATGGCAAGCGCTACATGACGCCGATGCTGATGGTGATGCTGGCGATCGGCATGACCGACATCCTGTTCGCGCTGGATTCGATCCCCGCGATCTACGGCCTGACCGATGTGCCGTACATCGTGTTCGCCACCAATGCCTTCGCCCTGCTCGGGCTGGTCGAGCTGTATTTCCTGATCGGCGGGTTGCTCAAGAAGCTGGTTTACCTGAGCCTCGGCCTCGCCGTGGTACTTGGTTTCATCGGCATCAAGCTGGTCATCGAGGCAATGCATGGCAACAGCCTGCCGTTCCTCAACGGCGGTGAACCGATCGATCTGGTTCCGGCGATTCCGACGTGGCTGTCGCTGCTGGTGATCCTGTCGATCCTCGCCGTCACCACCATCGCCAGCCTGATGAAAAGCCGGCGTGATGCGGCGGTTTCCGCGGGCTGAGGCAAGCCGTGCAAGCCGTGATGTCGCGGCACCACGCGGTCCGGTCAATCCGAGACTCAACCCGAGACATTGATGTCGCCACCGCCGGACGAGATGCTGCCCTGCCCCTGGGCTTTGCCGATGTCGGCGGAATAGTGGTAGTCGCTCGAATCCACCTTGGTGGCGTTCGGCAAGCGCACCGAGATGTCGCCGCCGCCTGACGAGGCATCCAGGTGCAGTGACAGGTTGCTGGTCTTCAGATCGGCATCACCGCCACCGGTGTCCACCTCCAGGTTGTGTGCCGTCGCGAGATCGCCGACCAGATCCAGATCGCCGCCACCGGTATGCAGCGACACATTGCTGCCGCTGGTGTAGTCGGTGACGTACAGGTCGCCGCCACCGGTGTGCGCGTCCAGCGATCCCGTGGCATGGCTGATGTGTCCATCGCCGCCGTCGCTATCCAGATGCACGTCGCCAGTGGCCTGGCTCAAGTACAGGTCACCACCGTCCGTCGCGGCCTGAAGGTTGCCCTTGAGTTCCTGCACGTGCAGGTCCCCGCCGTCGGTGCCGGCTGTCAGATCGCCGCTCAACTTGCCTGCGTACACGTCACCACCCGACGTATCGAGCGCCAGGCGATTGGCGAGGCCATTGGCCTCCAGCACGCCAGCTTCGTTCACCAACTTTGCCTGCATGCCGGCCGGAATCCGCACCGCGACATCCACGTGCAGCGGCACGCCTTCGTCCTCGCCGCGATAAACGCGTACCTGCCTGCCCTGGTATTCCATGCTGGAACTGCCGCTGCCATGGAAGCACACGATGCCCAATACGCAAACCTTGTCGTGGTCGTCATGGGTGACGTAGCGGTAACTGTCGTACTGGTCCACCGGGTAATGAACATGCACGGTGACCTGCTTGCCGGACGTATCGACATCCAGCTTCACGCTCTGCGCCAGTGCCTGCGCCTTGCTGCCGCCTGCCACCACGGTGGCGGTGACCTGGAAGCTCGGCCCTTGGGTCACGGTCATGTGGCCCACCAGGTTTTCCACGCTGATCCGTGTGCCGGCCGCAACCGCCGGGCTTTCGGTCAGCGTGCGGGTGACGTTGGTATCCGCCCAAGTCGCGCTCGACAAGCACAAACCCGTCAACGCCAATGACAGCAGCAGAACGTTTTTCATTCCCGTAGCCCTCTCCACGATTCAGGCCGGACCGCAACTCGGCGCAGGTTACCACTTGTTCCAACGCCTGATGCATGCAGATCATGCAACCAATCGTGATGACACCCGTCACTACCCTTGAGCGCGCGCCTGCCTCAGAATGCACCGGCCATGCCATGCGCCGGGGGAGGCGGACATGAAGCTGTCAAGCCGCAAGGGTCGCTACGGGATCGATGCTCCCTACGTTCCCGCACTGATGATCGCGGGCGCCCTTGCGTGCGCCGGGCTGATGGTATTCGCGCATATGCACGGCCTGTGGATCACGGTCGCCATTTTGCTGCTCATCGCCGGCATCTACCTGCACACGACGCTGCGCGGCAAGTTCCTTGCGTGGCGCGGGCTGCTGACGGGCCTTGACCTGCACGGCGAAGAACACTTGCTGGATCTGGGCTGCGGACGTGGCGCGGTGTTGCTGATGGCAGCCGAATACTTGCCAAAAGGTCGCGCGGTCGGCATCGACATCTGGAGCAACAAGGATCAATCCGGCAATGCCATGGAAACGACGCAGGCGAACGCGACGGCTGAAGGCGTCGCCGACCGGGTGGAATTGCACACGGCCGACATGCGCAAGCTGCCGTTCGACGACGACAGCTTCGATGCGATTGTCTCCAATGTCGCCATCCACAACATCGATTCGGAACCCGGCCGTGACCGCGCCATCGATGAAGCATGGCGCGTGCTGCGCCCAGGCGGCCGCCTGTTGATCGCCGACATTTCCAAAAGTCGCCGATACCAACGGCGACTCGCCGATCTTGGTGCAAGCGCGACCCGCCGCAACCTCGGCTGGCGAATGTGGTGGGGCGGCCCGTGGATGCCAACGTACCTGGTCGACGCGCGCAAGCGTTGACCACCAACACAGCCATCGGCATTCGAGCGCCCTGGCTGCAACGCTGTCGACATTCCCGATCGGTTCGCCCCGGGCGCAGCGCGCAGGCGCTGCGCCGAAGCGTGCTGCATCCGGATCGCGCCATCGCGTCGCGCGGCATGGCACACTCACGTTTCTCCCGAACCACGTGGATGCCGTACCCATGCACCTTCGAATCCTCGCCTGCCTGCTGGCCGCCCTGCCCTGCATTGCCATCGCCGCCACGCCCCCGACGACGGACAAGGATCTGTCGGCGCGGATCGAGCGTGTGCTGGCCAATACACCTGTGATCGATGGCCACAATGACCTGCCGTGGGAAATCCGCAGCGAGTTCGGCAACGTCGGCAACCTCGATCTCGCCGCCGACACCTCGAATCTGCGCGGCAAGCCCGGCAACCATGGCGTCCACCTGATGACCGACATTCCGCGCCTGCGCAAGGGCCACGTCGGCGCGCAATTCTGGTCGGTCTGGATACCCGCCACGATCACCGGCCCCAAGGCCGTGCAGATGACGCTCGAACAGATCGACGTCGTCCGCAACATGTGCCACAAGTATCCGAAAACCTTCGAGATGGCGTCCACGGCCGACGACGTTGTACGCATCGAGAAGGCGGGGCGCATCGCCTGCCTGATCGGCATCGAAGGCGGCCACCAGATCAACAACTCGCTGCCGGTGCTGCGCGAGATGTACGCGCTCGGCGCGCGTTACATGACCTTGACCCACGGGAAGAATACCGATTGGGCCGACTCGGCCACCGACGATCCCGTGCACCATGGGCTCACCGGCTTCGGCCGTACCGTCGTGCACGAAATGAACCGACTTGGGATGCTGGTGGACCTGAGCCACGTGTCGGCCGATACGATGCGGGACGCATTGCGGACCAGCACGGCGCCGGTGATCTTCTCGCACTCCAGCGCACGCGCACTGGTCGACCACCCGCGCGACGTACCCGACGACGTGCTGCGCATGGTCAAGCACAACCGCGGCATCGTGATGGTGAACTTCTACCCCGTATTCGTTTCCGAGGCCGTCGCGCGCCATGATGCCGATCGCGCCGGCGCGACAACGCGTTTCCAGACGCTTTACGTCGGTCAACCCGACCGCGCCGGAGCCGCGATGGACAAGTGGGAGAAGGGCCATCCACGACCCGAGGCCACGATCGCGCAGGTCGCCGACCACATCGAGCATATCCGCAAGATCGCCGGCATCGGCAGCGTCGGCATCGGCAGCGATTTCGACGGCATCGGCATCACCCCTGCGGGTTTGGACGGCGTCGACAAATACCCCGCGCTGTTCAAGGAACTCGCAAGCCGCGGCTGGACCGATGACGAACTCGCCGACCTCGCCGGGCGCAACCTGCTGCGCGTGATGCGGCAGGCCGAACAGGTCGCCGCCAGATTGCAGGCGCAGCAAGCGCCGTCGCACGCGACGATCGAGATGGACGCGAACGGCGGGAACGCCGCGAAGGATGGCGTCACCGGCGCCTGATGCCGGCCGCCACCCCTCACCCCCATTGATACAACGCTGTGTAATCCGCGCCGGTGCGCCGGCACGCGCGCCACGCCAAGCCACCTTCGGCCATCGCATCGCGCACGCTGGGCGCGAGCAATTGCAACGCACGCGCGGCGCCGCGATTGCGCCATCGCTGCAGGCTCGATCGCTCCATCAAATCGAGTGCCCACGATGGCAGCAACACAGCCGCGGAGCCGAGGAACAAATCACGGCTGAACCCTGCGAACGGAATCGGCAACCGGATCGCACCCAGTACGCGCAGCGTTTCGCGGGTACGCGCATCGAACACGAGTTCGGAACGCACTTGCGCGAAGAACGCATCGACGTCGGTTGTCGACCGCGGCACATCGGGGGCGCCGAGCGCTTCCGCGATGCGGGCCATCTCTTCAAGATAGCGGTCCTGCATCGCGCGTGGAACGGGTGCATGGCAGTAACGCTCGTAGGCGCGCAGGAAACACCAGCATCCGGCGCAGTGCACCCAGTTGAGCAGGTGCGGATCGTCCGCGCTGTAGGGTCGCCCGTCCTCCGCGGTGCCGCGCACGCTGCGATGGATTGCGCGCACGCGTTCGATCGCCGCCTCGGCCGGCGCGCGCGGCGCGTAGGTGGTGCGCCCGACGAACGCGGTGGTGTTGCGCAGGCGACCGAGCGTGTCGGTGCGAAACGCGGAGTGATCCCACACACCGGCCAGCGCGAGCGGATGCAGGGCCTGCAGGATCAAGGATGCCAGTCCGCCCGCCATCATCGACGGGAAATCCGCATGGATCTTCCAGGTCACGCTGTCAGGTCCGAACAGGCCCGGATCGCCCTCCGGCGTGTCGTAATCCGGCGCCGGCCCGTCATGACTCAGCACCGCCAGCACCTGGCGATGCAGCAGTCGTCGCGCCGGCGCCGGTACCACCTTGATCCCAGGCAAGCGCAACGCGGCCCGCCGGGAATTTGCGTGGCCTGCACCATCGCCGGGAGTAGGCTCGGTGTAGGTGTTCATGTCACTCAATCGTACGCCGATCCCCCGAACGAAATCCAAGCACGTTCGCGCCACGCAAATCCAGCGACACAGCATGCCCTGCCGCAAGGTCAGCCCTCTTGCGCACAACCGGCCAGCATCGCGTCACGTTTTTTTACATGGCGCCGTTCGTGCGCCAGGTCGTGACATTGCCCACCGGCCTCGGGTATACATGGCCCAATGCGTATTCGCCGGAGCGGAAACGCAAGCCTCGCCGGCCCAGGGGAGCAAATGACCGCTCAAGACAATCCGCGCGGCGACAGCAACGAATTTTACGAGATGCTGTTTGTCGCCAACCCACTGCCGATGTGGGTTTTCGAAATTGCAAGCGGCCGGTTCCTTGCGGTGAACACGCAGGCGTGCAAGCAATACGGCTACAGCGAGGAAGAATTCCTCGCAATGACGATTTCCGACATACGTCCGCCGGACGAGAACACGCGTCTGATCAAGGTGCGTTCGACCGGTCCGTCGGGTCACCGCGAGTTCGGCTTCTGGCGGCACCTGAAGAAGGACGGCACGATCATCAATGTCGAGATTTCCTCGGATGACATCGTGTTCCGCGACATCACTGCGCGGCTGGTGCTCGCAAGCGACGTGACCGAACGGGTTCGCGCCGAGGCGGCCCTGCGCCTGAACCAGGAACGCTTCGACTACGTCACGCGCGCCACCGAGGACGCGCTGTGGGACCGCAACATCGTCGACAACACCATCTGGTGGAACGAAGGGCTGGAGCGGCTGTACGGCGGCAAGGTGGAACCGAGCACCCAGTGGGGCCGCGAACGCATCCACCCGGATGACCACGAGCAGGTCGTCCGCCGCATGGACGAGGTCATCCACGGCGACGGGCAGCAGTGGTCCTGCGAATATCGGTTCCTGCGCCACGACGGCAGCTACGCATTTGTGTACGAACGCGGATTCGTGATCCGCGATGCCGCGGGGAACGCAGCCCGGATCGTCGGCGCGATCACCGACCTCTCGGACCGCAAACGGCGCGAGGACACCCTGCGCGAGCAGGCGACGCTGCTCGACCGGGCCAAGGACGCGATCATGGTCCGTGGCATGAACCGCCGCATCCGCTACTGGAACCGGGCCGCCGAAACCATCTACGGCATCCCCCGCGAGCAGGCGATCGGAAAACGCGTGGAAGATGTCATCGTCCACGGCGATCCGGTCGCGTTCGAGGCCGCCGACGCCGAGGTGCTCGAAAAGGGCGAATGGTCGGGTCGCTTCCTGCAAACCGGCGCGGGTGGAAAAATCCTTACCATCGACGGACACTGGACCCTGCTGCGCGACGAACACGGCAATGCCGCCGGGGTCCTGAAGATCCATACCAACGTCAGCGACCGCGTGGAACTGGAACGTCGCCTGGCGCAATCGCAGAAGCTCGAAGCCATCGGGCAACTCACGGGCGGCATCGCGCACGACTTCAACAACCTTCTGACCGTCATCGTCGGCAACGCCGACACGCTCGGGGAGGAACTCACCAACCGACCCGACGTGCTGCCGCTGGTGGAAATGATCCGTACCGCTGGCGAACGTGGCGCGGAGTTGACCCGCCATCTCCTCGCATTCGCCAGACGGCAGGCGCTGGAGCCCAGAACGGTCCGCCCCGACGAATTGGTAGACGGCATGCGCGGCCTGTTGCGGCGAACCCTCGGCGACAACATCGAACTCGAGGTCGAGCACGCGGCCGATGTCGCGAAGGTATCGGTGGACCCGACGCAATTCGAATCGGCGCTGCTGAACTTGTGCATCAACGCGCGCGACGCCATGGCGGGCGGCGGCAAGCTGATGATCGAAACCGACAACGTGATTCTGGACGAGAATTACACCGAACAGCGCGCGGACGTCGTGCCCGGGGAATATGTGCGGATTTCGATTTCCGATACCGGCACCGGCATGAGCACCGCCGATGCGGCGCGCGCGTTCGAACCGTTCTTTACCACCAAGGCGCGTGGCCAGGGCACCGGCCTTGGCTTGAGCATGGTGTATGGATTCGTCAAGCAATCCGGCGGCCACGTCGCGGTCTATTCCGAACTCGACCATGGCACGGTGGTGACGCTGTACCTGCGCCAGGCCAAAGGCCGCAATGAACCGGTCACGCAGGTCGAGCCGGGCGACATCGCGGGCCGCGGCGAACGCATCCTGCTGGTGGAGGACGACGACTTGGTGCGTGCGCACGCCATGCAGTTGCTGGCGAGTCTCGGCTACGGCGTCGTCGCGGCAACCAACGGGCCGGAGGCGCTGCAACTGCTGCAAGAAGGCACGCCTTGCGACCTGCTGTTCACCGACGTGATCATGCCCGGTGGCTTGACCGGCCCCAAACTCGCTGAAGCCGCGCACGCGCTGCGGCCGGGCCTGCCGGTGCTGTACACGTCAGGTTACACGGAGAATGCGATCATCCATCATGGTCGCGTGGACCCCGGCATCAACCTGCTGCACAAGCCGTACAGGAAGCCCGAACTCGCGGCCAAGATCCGCGCGGTGTTGGGCGAGAAGCAATCGAAGGACGGTGGCACCTGATGGAACAAGAACGACCGCGACGGTTGCTGATCCTCGACGACGAACCGGCCGTGGCGCAAACCGTGGCCTTTGCCGCCAAGCGGCACGGTTTCAGCGTGCGAATGTCGGCATCAGCCGAGGCTTTTTTTGGCGACGTTGCAAGCTTCGAACCCAGTCATATCATCGTCGACCTGCTGATGCCGAGCATGGATGGCGTGGAGGTGTTGCGCAATCTCGCAGCGAGCGGATGCGATGCCAACATCATCATGATGAGTGGCATGGGCAGCAAGGTGCTGGAATCGGCGCAACGGGTCGGCCTGCAGCGCGGCCTGCGCATCATCGGCATCCTGCCCAAACCCTTCAGGCCGGCCGAACTGCGCGCATTGCTGGACGCGCACGGCCACGACCCGACGCGTCCCGAGCCGCTGGCAGCGGCCGATCGCGAGACCTTGCTGGACGACATCGGACCGGCCTTGCGCGACGGCCAGTTCGTGCTGCATTACCAGCCGAAAGTCCACCTCGCCAGCGGCCGTCCCGCCGGCGCCGAGGCCTTGGTACGCTGGCAGCATCCGAAGTTCGGACTGCTGCCGCCTGACCGTTTCCTGCCGTTGATCGAACAGTCCGACAACATGGACATGCTGACCATCCGCGTCATCGAAGCGGGACTGGCGTGGTTCACGGGCCTCGCGGATGACGGCGCGCTGCAACTGGCGATCAATATCTCCGCCGGCAGCCTCACCGACGTAAAGTTCGCAGACCTGCTGCACGAGCAATGCATCCGGTTCAAGGTGGATCCCGCGCGCATCATCCTGGAGCTTACGGAAACCACGGCGCCCCGGCGCACCGCCGAACTGCTGGACATCCTCACGCGGGTGCGGCTGAAGGGATTCCATCTCAGCATCGACGATTTCGGCACCGGCTATTCGTCACTGGTGCAGCTGGCCCAGTTGCCGTTTTCGGAAATCAAGATCGACCGTTCCTTCGTCTGTGGACTGTATTCGTCCGACGAGGCACGCAAGATCGTCGCCACCACTGTCGGGCTCGGCAAGCAACTGCAGCTCACCACCGTGGCCGAAGGCGTCGAAACCGAAGCGCAAGCGCGCGCCTTGGCGGAGCTCGAATGCGACCAGGCGCAGGGCTATTTCTTCGCCAGACCGATGGATGGCGGTGCCGCGCAAGCATGGTTGCGCGAACGCGCATAGCCGGATCGGGAAAGAAGTCCACCGGCCGCGAAAGCAGGAAATGGCCGAACCCGCGATCGAACCATTTGCAGGGGAACGAATCATGGACGAGCGAACTGCCGGGAACGTATTGGAAGATCACCTCGCACTGGCGCAACAGGGCGATCTCGAAACCGACATCGAGCGCAATTTCGTCGCCGACTGCGTGCTGATGACCAGCTATGGCACCTTTCGCGGCCATGCGGGCGTGCGCGATGCGGCGCGGCTGTTGGTCCACCAGATGGGGGCCGG
>JBOHYW010000017.1:0-30792 GCA_050738155.1 Rhodanobacteraceae bacterium | reverse complement strand
CCCCAAGGAGACATCCACGAGCGTCCGCTTTCGGGATGGCTAGCGACTGGCGAACCTTGACGTCTGTGATCTGGCACGCATCGCATCCGCTTTCGCCTTGCGTGGACTCATGCAGCGGTGGAAACTAACCACTGCGGATTCGAAGATCCCGCTTGGGGAACGATGGGATGGGGCTAGGGATACTGAGGGTTGAACTCGCGCACCACGCCGCACGGCATATTCCGCGCAATGCGTACGGGGCCGAACGTGGCGAGGGCTGAGGCGGTCGGCGCGCGAATTGTTTCGATATGCCAGCCCGCCCTGCACGGCATGTTCGCTTATTACCTCGGCATGGCGGTACGCAGCTTCTGCCGCACCAAGTCTTTGACGGCGTTGGTTATCGTGCTGCTGGCGTTCGGCGTGTCGGCGTGCATGGTGTCCTACGCGGTGTTCCGTGCGACAACGAGCGATCCGCTCCCCTCCAAGTCGTCCCGGCTTTACGTGCCGCAGATCGACAATTGGGGTCCATCGGACTACTTGCAGGGCGAGCCACCTAACGCGCTGAGCTATATGGATGCGATGGCGCTGTGGCAGGCACACAAGGCAAACTGGCTAACGCTGCTCTACCCAACGACGTGGCAGGTGGAATCGGATAATCCATCGGTTCCCGCCATGACCAAAACGGGCGACGCGGTAACCGCCGATTTCTTCCCCATGTTCGACGTGCCTTTTCGCTTCGGTAGTGGGTGGACCGCGAAAGACGATATGCAACACGCCAACGTGGTTGTCATCAGTCGCCGCTTGAACGAAACGCTGTTTGGCGGACGAAACAGTGTCGGACATGAGGTCCGGCTGGATGGCCGACTCTTCCGCATCACCGGCGTGCTGGAGGACTGGAACCCAAGACCCCGCTTTTTTGACCTTGGCGATTTTGACCTTGGCGTTGACGTGCATCCATTCGATGACGCGGGGGATATCTACATCCCGTTCACCCGCGCGACCGATATGAAGAAGGACAGCACATTCGTTGCGTGCCAGACGGCAACCATGCGAATGGCTACTTCCAACTGGGGTGCCTACCTGCATGGCGAATGTGACCGGATCGATGCCTGGGTGGAGCTTGACACGCCTGCCGCCGCGAAACGCTATCTGGAATACTTGCGCAACCATGCCGCCGAGCAGCAAGCACTGGGCCGCTTTTCATGGCCCCCCAATGTACGCCTGCGCAATCTGACGGACTGGCTGACTTACTTGCAGGTCACTCCCGTGGCATCCAGCTTGCCGATGCTGGTCTCTGCCAGCTTCCTGCTGATCGTATTGGTCAACGTCGTCGGACTGATGCTGGCTCGATTCTTTCGACGGGCACCGGAAATCGGCATTCGCCGGGCATTGGGTGCTTCGCGAGCGGCCATCTGCCAGCAGTTCCTGATCGAGGCGGCCACCATGGGTTTCGTCGGTGGCCTGCTCGGCGTGGCGCTGACGCTGCTGGGCGTATGGGGTGCCAGGGAACTTTTCGTGCCAGACATTGCACGCCTCGTGCACGCGAACACATCGCTGATTGCATTGACCGTGCTGCTCGCAATGACTGCCACGGTAGTTTCTGCCCTGTACCCGACGTGGCGTGCAACGCAAATCCAGCCCGCATGGCAAATCAAGATCAATTGAGGTTCCCGTCATGGCATTCACCAGGACATTGGTGCAACTGCGCCCGATCGTAGCCGCACTGGCCCGGCACAAGGTGGCCACGCTGCTCATCGTCCTGCAGGTGGCGCTGACGCTGGCGGTAGTATCCAATGCACTGTTTATCGTGGCAACGCGCATCGTCCATCTATCCCACCCCACCGGAACGGACGAAGCCCATCTCTTCATCATCCGCAACGGCTGGACGATCGGTCAGAATGCGACCCAGATCGATGCGAACATCCAAGCCGACCTCTACACCTTGCGCCATGTCGCGGGCGTGCGTGACGCATTTTCCAGTCAGACGTTTCCGTTGGCAGGATTCAGCGCCCATTTCATCACCAGACTGAAGCTCGAACCGAACCAAAAGGCAGACAGTCAATTTGCCACGTTTTTTGCTTCCGACGAGCACACGATCGATACGCTGGGCGTATCGCTGGTCGCTGGTCGCAATTTTCGCCCCGATGAAATCACCGCCATCGGCCCCAACGACAAGATGTCGCCTGCCAGCATCATCGTCACGCGCAGCCTCGCCGAAAAACTGTTTCCCGAGGGGTCGGCTTTGGGCAAGACGGTGTACCTGCCGGATGGGCCTGCCGCCATCATCGGTATCCTCGCCCGCCTGCAGGGGCCACTCTTGGATTCGGGTCCCGCGGATGGCTATACGATGCTAGTCCCGGCGCATTATCTCGATCCCGAGGGTGTCGTGTATCTGGTGCGTACCTACTCCACCAACATGAACCCGGTGATGGCTGCGGCACTAAAGGCGCTGCGAGAACGTAGCGACGACCGCATCATCGATCCGAATGGGGGCGTCGCCACCATGGCCCAGATACGTGAGCACGCTTATGCAGCCGATCACAGTGTGGCGGTGGTGATGAGCATTCTCAGCGGATTGCTGTTGCTGGCCACCGCAGGCGGCATCGTGGGCTTGAGCAGTTTCTGGGTTGGCCAGCGACGCAAGCAGATCGGCATGCGCCGTGCGCTTGGGGCCACACGCAGCGACATCCTGCATTATTTCCAGACAGAAAACTTTCTGATCGTCAGTGCAGGCATCGTGCTCGGCATGCTGCTGGGTTATGCGGCCAACTTGCTGCTGATGACACATTACGCATTGCCGCACATGCCGTTGTACGTGTTGCCGATTGGTGCCGCGCTGCTGTGGTTGCTCGGTCAGCTGGCCGTGCTGGGACCTGCGCTGCGAGCCGCCGCGGTGCCGCCGATTGTTGCGACGAGGAGTGCGTGATCTGCAGTTGGAGCGAGCTTTCAACGTCCGCTATCAGGCACCGCGATCACGGGAGCGAATGTCGCTTCAGGGCCGAACCCGGTCATCGTGCCTTGTTCCAGGTTGCGATCAGGACGCGGCCTCAGCGCGATCACTCATGACCGGTGCTCGATTCGGTCGATGGTTATCCGAATTGCAGTAGGTTCCGATCGGGTTCCTCGCGCCCTGATTCTTTGAAGTGTGGGCGAAATTGCGCTGAATTGATCCATTCTTCAAGGCCGCTTCGCAGTGCCCGGAGCGGACGAGGACAAATCGGGCGTTCCTCAGGCCTCGACCGCCGTGGTCCGGCGTGGCTGGGTGGCATTCCCGCCATCAGGCTGTTGCAAGGCGGTGTCCCTCGCGAATTCGGCGCCAGCCAGTTTGGCGCTGCGTCGGCAGGCGGGCAGGTTGTCGCGGCGGAACACTTCCTGTATCCAGTCGATGAAGGCGTGCACGCGCGCCGACAGGTGTTTTTTCTGCGGATACACGATCCACACCGGGGAACCGGCCGAGATGGTGTCTTCCAGGATCACCTGCAGCTTGCCGTGGCCGATCGGGCCGGCGGCCAGCCAGTGCGGCACCTGGATGATGCCCAAGCCCGCCATGGCCGCCTGGATCACCGACTCGCCATCGTTGATCAGCAGGTGCGCATCGACATCCAGCTTGATGGGTCCATCCGGCGAATCGAATTGCCATTGGTACGTGCGGCCGTGGGTGGGATACACGTAGTTGATGCACTTGTGCTGCTTCAGGTCGTCGAGGCTGGCGGGCGTGCCGTGGCGCGCGAGGTATGCCGGTGAGGCACACAGCACGTTGCTGAAGTAGCCGAGCTTGCGCGCGATCAGGTTGGAATCTTCCAGCTCACCCATGCGGATCGCGCAATCGATGCCTTCCTCGATCAGCCCGACGTTGCGCTCGCTCATTGCGAGTTCCAGCCGGATGTCGGGATAGCGCTCCTCGAAGTCGGCTAGGTTCGGGATCAGCCCGGCGCGGCCGATCGACACGTTCATTGCGACCCGCAATTTGCCGCGCGGTTTGGTACGTGCATAGCCCAGCGCTTCCACCGCGTCGCCGAGGTCGGCAAGGATGTCCTTGCAGCGCCGGTAGAACGATTCGCCGTCGTCGGTGAGATTGAGCGCGCGGGTGCTGCGGAACAGCAGGCGCACGCCGATGTGCTCTTCCAGCCGCGAAACCGCGCGGCTGACGCCGGACGGCGTCATGCCGAGTTGCGCCGCGGCGGCCCGGAAACTCTTGGCTTCGACCACGCGGACGAAGCTTGTTATCGCCGAAAAATCTTCCATACGATCGATTATCCACCCATTCATGACTTGAAGTCACGGGTGGAATGTCTGGCGAAGGGGTTAACTGTACCGGTCAGTGTTCTTATTTCGTGCGCTCGCCCGCGGTATCGCCCGGGCATGACACTTCATCAGAGAGCGCGAAGATGAAAAAGAAACTGACCCTGATTGGCTTGGTGGCGGCAGCAGTCGTCGTCGCATGGGCCGTGATCGACCATCGCAGCGGGCATGCCCAACCGGCTCCATCCGGGCCGCCGCAGGTGACCGTGTCCAAGGTACTGGAGCGCTTCGTCAGTGACAGCGCCGACTTCATCGGCAAGGTCCAGGCGGTCGACACCGTCAAGGTGCAGCCGCGCGTGAGTGGCTACGTGCAGGCGGTGAAGTTCAAGGAAGGTGCAATGGTGCACAAGGGCGAGGTGTTGTTCAAGATCGACCCGCGTCCCTTCCAGGCGCAGGTGGACCGGCTGGCCGCGCAACGCGCGCAGGCCAAGTCGCAGCTGGATCTGGCCCGTGCCAACGCGCGGCGCGCCAAACTGTTGCTGACCAAGCATGCGATCGCACGGGCCGACGCCGATCGTCAGGAAACCGCCGCGACGAGCGCCAAGGCGGCCTTGGCGGCTGCCGATGCGGCGTTGGCGGCGGCGCGCCTGAACCTCGATTTCACCGACGTGCGTGCGCCGATCGACGGCCGCGTCAGCAATGCCCGCGTGACGCCCGGCAACCTCGTCACCAGTGCCGACGTGCTTACAACCCTGGTGTCGGTCGACCCGGTCTACGTGTACTTCGACGCCGATGAGCACACCTGGTTGAAGCTGGACCACCTGCGCGAAAAGGCGCGTGCCGATGGCGGCAAGGCACGCATGGCCGTGACCATGGGTCTGGCCGACGAGAAAGGTTACCCGCATGCAGGACACCTCGATTTCGTCGACAACCAGTTGCACAGCGATTCCGGAACGATGCGCCTGCGCGCGGTGTTCGACAACGCCCATCGCTTGCTCACGCCGGGCCTGTACGCGCACGTGCGTTTGCAGGCTGGGCACCCCAAGCCGCGGATCCTGATCGACGACCGCGCGGTTGGCACCGATCTTGGCAACCAGTTCGTGTATGTGGTCGGCAAGAACCACAAGGTGCAGTACCGCAAGGTTGCTACCGGTGATCTGTTTCACGGCCTGCGCATTGTCGACAAGGGCCTGAAGCCGGGCGACGTGATCGTGGTGAACGGTTTGCAGCGCGTGCGTCCCGGTGCCCAGGTGAATCCGGAGTTGGTGGCGATGGGCAACCGGTTGGATACGCGCGACAAGGCCGTCGTTTATGCCACCGATACGAGGCACGCGAACGACGAGCGCACTGCGCAAGCCGACCGGAACCCCGACAAGACTCATATCGCATCCCTCTCCCCGCGGGAGAAGGTGCCGGCAGGCGGGTGAGGGTACGGCCAGCATGTCACGTCGAAATTTCGCCGAACCCTCATCCGCCCTTTGGGCACCTTCTCCCGATGGGAGAAGGAAAAGCAAAAGTAGGCCGGATCAAGCCGCGCCAGCGGCGGATCCGGCGCTACGCGCCTTGATCCGCCCTACCGGCTTCTCCCGGCAGGAGAAGGAAACAGCCTCGTCGTACGGCCTGAAGACCAGGAAAACACATGAAAAACATTGCCCAATTTTTTGTCGATCGGCCGATCATGGCGGCGGTGCTGTCGCTGCTGTTCCTGATCACCGGCGGCATCGCGGTATTCCAGCTGCCAATCAGTGAATACCCTCAGGTGGTGCCGCCCACCGTGGTGGTGCGCGCACATTACCCGGGTGCCAACCCGGAAGTGATCGCGCAGACCGTCGCGACGCCGCTCGAACAATCGATCAATGGCGTGCAGGGCATGCTGTATTCGTCCTCGCAGGCGACCAGCGACGGCGTGATGACGCTCACCGTCACCTTCGCGCTGGGCACCGACCTCGACGAAGCCCAGGTCGAAGTGCAAAACCGCGTGGCGCAGGCGCTGCCGCGGCTGCCCGAGGAGGTGCAGCGGCTTGGCGTCACCACCCAGAAGAGTTCGCCCGACCTCACCATGGTGGTGCACCTGATCTCCCCGGATCACCGCTACAACATGCTGTACCTGTCGAACTACGCACGCCTGCACGTGCAGGACGTGCTGCGCCGACTCGACGGCATCGGCGACGTGCAGGTCTTTGGTGCCGGTGAATACTCGATGCGGGTCTGGCTGGATCCGCAAAAACTGGCGCAGCGCAACCTCACCGTCGGTGACGTGGTCAAGGCGATCCGCGAGCAGAACGTGCAGGTCGCGGCCGGCAAGCTCAATGCGCCGCCCGGTCCGAATGATTCGGCGTTCCAGCTCAACATCAACACCCGCGGGCGCCTCAGCAGCGTGGACGATTTCAAGAACATCATCGTGCGCACTGACCCGGACGGTGGTGTGGTGCACCTGCGCGACGTGGCACGGGTGCAATTGGGTGCCGACCAGTATGCGCTGCGCAGTCTGCTGAACGGTCAACCCGCAGTGGCGATGCCGATTTTCGCGCGTCCCGGTTCCAACGCCATCCAGATTTCCGATGAAGTGCGCGCCACCATGGCGCAACTGAAGCAGCAGTTTCCGCAGGGCGTGGACTACCGCATCGTTTACGACCCGACCGTGTTCGTGCGCGATTCCATCCACGCCGTGGTGGAAACGTTGCTGGAAGCGATCGTGCTGGTGGTGCTGGTGGTGATCCTGTTCTTGCAGACCTGGCGCGCCTCGATCATCCCGTTGATCTCGGTGCCGGTGTCGTTGATAGGCACCTTCGCGGTGATGTACCTGATCGGATTCTCGCTCAACGCGCTGTCGTTGTTCGGGATGGTGCTGGCGATCGGCATCGTGGTCGACGATGCGATCGTGGTGGTCGAGAACGTCGAGCGCCACATCGAACTTGGCCAGTCGCCAAAGGAGGCCACGCGCCAGGCGATGCGTGAGGTCACCAGCCCGATCGTCGCCACCGCGCTGGTGTTGTGCGCGGTGTTCATTCCGACCGCTTTCATCAGCGGCCTGACCGGCGAGTTCTATCGCCAGTTCGCGCTGACCATCGCGATTTCTACGGTGATCTCGGCGTTCAACTCGCTGACGCTGAGTCCCGCGTTGTCGGCGATCCTGCTGCTGCCGCACGACGCGCCCAAGGATCGCCTGACCCGCGTTATCGACCGCGCGTTCGGCTGGCTGTTCCGTCCGTTCAACCGCCTGTTCCATCGCGGTGCGGATCGTTACGTGGAAGGTACCCGCAAACTGCAGGGCAAGGGCGTGGCGGCGGTGGCTCTCTATGCCGGACTGATCGCGCTGACGTGGTTCGGTTTTACCCACGTACCCAGCGGCTTCGTGCCGACCCAGGACAAGCAATACCTGGTCGCGTTTGCGCAACTGCCGGATGCGGCCTCGCTGGATCGCACCGACGACGTCATCAAACGCATGAGCGCGGTGGCACTCAAGCAACCGGGCGTCATGAACGCGGTGGCTTTCCCCGGTCTCTCGATCAACGGTTTCACCAATGCCTCCAATTCCGGCATCGTGTTCGTGACCTTGAAGCCGTTCGACCAACGGCGCAGTGCCAGCCTTTCGGCGGGCGCCATCGCGGGCGCGCTGAACCAGAAATTCGCATCGATCCAGGACGCCTACATCGCGGTATTTCCGCCGCCGCCGGTGATGGGTCTCGGCACGATCGGTGGTTTTCGCATGCAGATCGAGGATCGCGGCCAGCTTGGCTTCAAGGATCTGTACAAGCAGACCCAGAAGCTGATCGCGGCTGGACGCAAGGACCCCGCGCTGGCCGGATTGTTCTCTAGCTTCCAGGTCAGCGTGCCGCAGGTGGACGTGGACGTGAATCGCGAGCAGGCCAAGGCCGAGGGCGTGGATCTCAGCGACGCCTACCAGACCATGCAGGCGTATCTCGGGTCGGTGTACGTCAATGACTTCAATCGCTTCGGGCGTACCTATCAGGTCAACGTGTCGGCCGAGCCGGCCTTCCGCCACGACCTTGCCGACATCGGCCAATTGAAGACCCGCAACGCGAAGGGCGACATGGTGCCGCTGGGTTCGTTCGTCACGGTCAAACGCGGCGCAGGCCCGGACCGGGTGATGCACTACAACGGTTATCCGACCGCCGAAATCAATGGCGGACCGGGTGCGGGTTACAGCTCGGGCCAGGCGCAGACGGCGATGGCGAAACTGGCATCGCAACTGTTGCCCAACGGGATGCGCTTCGAATGGACCGACTTGACCTATCAGCAAATCCTTGCCGGCAACACCGCGTTCCTGGTGTTCCCGTTGTGCGTGCTGCTGGTGTTCCTGGTGTTGTCGTCGTTGTACGAAAGCTGGTCGCTGCCACTGGCGGTGATCCTGATCGTGCCGATGGTGCTGCTGTCCGCGATTGCCGGTGTGTGGCTGTCGGGTGGCGACAACAACATCTTTACCCAGATCGGCCTGATCGTGCTGGTCGGGTTGGCGTGCAAGAACGCGATCCTGATCGTGGAGTTCGCGCGTGAACGCCAACTCGAAGGCATCCCGCGCCACGAGGCGGTGCTGGAAGCCGCACGACTGCGGTTGCGCCCGATCCTGATGACCTCGATCGCGTTCATCATGGGCGTGGTGCCGCTGGTCATGTCGCACGGCGCCGGTGCCGAGATGCGCCACGCGATGGGCGTGGCGGTGTTCTCCGGCATGCTCGGCGTGACCGTGTTCGGACTCGCCTATACCCCGCTGTTCTACGTGTTGATTCGCGCCCTGGTGGAACGCCGGGAAGCGCGCAAACGTGCGCGGGCCGAGGAACGGCCAGCGCTGGAAGGAGAATGAGATGACTTTGCCTTTTCGAACTGCCGCGCTGATCGCTGCGTTCGCGCTCGCCGGTTGCGTCACGGTGGGGCCGGACTACCACAAACCGACCCCGCCGGTGCCGAAGCTGCAGGGCGTGGATGCAGCGCGTGAAAGCAGCGCGAAATTCCAGGCCGCGTGGTGGCAACAGTTTGGCGACCCGACACTGGATGCGCTGATCCAGCACGCAGCCGTGGGTAATCTCGATCTGCGCATCGCGCTGGCGCGGCTGCGTGAGTCGCGGGCGCAACTGGGCGGCGCGAAATCGCGGCAATGGCCGAATGTCGGTGTCGGCGCCAGCTATACCCGCAGCGACCAGCAGCAACCCGGGTTCAGCACCCAGCGCAGCATCACTGATACCTACCAGGCTGGCTTCGATGCCAGTTGGGAACTCGACCTGTTCGGTGGCGTACGGCGTTCGGAACAGGCCGCGCAAGCCGACCTCGGCGCCAGCAAGGCCATGCTGCAAGGCGCGCAGGTGAGCCTGTTCGCCGAGGTGGCACGCAATTACTTCACGCTGCGCGGCATCCAGCAGCGCGAGGCTATCACCCGACGCGACATCGCCAACCAGCGCGACACACTGAAGTTGATCCGTGCGCGCGCCGAAGTAGGCACCGCCTCCGAACAGGACGTGGCCAGCGCCGGCGCCCGTCTCAGTGCGGTGGAAGCACAGTTGCCGGTGTTGAAGGTGCAGGCCCGCGCCAGCAAAAATCGCCTTGCCGTGCTGCTGGGCGAACAACCCGGCACGCTCACCGTCGACGTATCGCCGAAGACATTCAAACCCATCGACGCGGTATTGCCGGTCGGTGCGGCGGGCAATGTGTTGGCGCGGCGCCCCGACGTGCGCATCGCCGAGCGCGAATACGCCGCGGCCACCGCGCGCATCGGCGTGGCCAAGGCGGATTTCTTCCCGCATATTTCGTTGGGCGGTTTTCTGGGATTCCTGTCGGGGCGCAGCAACAATTTTGGAAGCCCGTCCACGCGGGCGTGGTCGCTGATGCCGAGCATTACCTGGGATGGTCTCAACGTGCAGCGCGTGCGTGCCAACCTGCACGTCGCCAAGGCGCGCGCCGATGAAGCCGAGGCGAACTATCAGCGTACCGTGCTCGAGGCCATCGAGGACGTGGACAACGCGGTGGTCGGCTATAACCAGCAGCATGCCCGCGTCGAGAAGTTGATCGCACAAACGCAACAAAGCCAGCACGCCGCAGGGCTCGCCAAGATTCGCTACGAGCAGGGCGCAACCGGCTTCCTCGAATTGCTCGACGCCGAACGCGTGCAACTGGCTGCGGAAGATGCACTGGCCGAAGGCGAGGCTGCGATCGATCTCCGCGCCGTCGCGCTATACAAGGCGCTCGGCGGCGGCTGGCAGGCCTGCGGCGATGCAAAATGCTCGACGGTGGCGAACGCGGATTGAGCTTGCATGTGTTGTGCAAGGCATCTCATTCCATTTCTACTTCATAAGTTACAAAAACATCGTCATTCCGGGGCCGTTTCCGGTTTCATCGGAAACGGAACCCGACTGCGTTTGCGGGACTGCAAACGCGAACGCCGCAGGCGGCGCGCAGCGCGAGCGCCAAGGATGGCGCGAGTCAATCTGCATTTGAAAGCGGATCGTGGCGAAGAGCGGATTCCGGGTTCTGCCCGCTGCACGGGCAGCCCCGGAATGACGACCTGTTTTTGGACACCATCGAACTGGAAATGGAATCACTCGGCGATTGTCTGCACGGTCGTGCGTCGAATCCGATCATCTGAAAGGAAAAAACCATGAATGTCCTGAAAATTGCCGCTTTCTCTGACGGAGATACCGGCGGCAACCCGGCCGGTGTCGTGCTGGCGGACGCGCTTCCGCAGCCCGACGCGATGCAGCGGATCGCGGCCGAAGTGGGGTTTTCCGAAACCGCCTTTGCGGCGCCCGCCGGCGATGGTTGGCGGGTTCGTTACTTTTCGCCGGAATCGGAAGTGCCGTTCTGCGGTCATGCGACGATCGCATTGGGCGCGGCACTCGCGTTGAAAGATGGCGACGGCATTTTTGCACTCACGCTCAATCAGGCGAGCATCACGGTTGAAGCTCGCATCAGTGACGGCGTCGTGACCGCCGCACTGCAATCCCCACCCACTCGCAGCATACCGGCACCCACGCAACTGGTGTCCGACACCCTCGACCTGTTCGGTTACACGCCCGGCGATCTGGATGGGCGCATTCCTCCGGCGCTTGTCCATGGCGGCGCCGACCATCTGGCACTGGGTTTGAAATCCCGCGAAACGCTTGCCGCGATGACCTACGATCTGGATGCCGGCCGCAGCCTGATGAACCGGGCGGGCCTTACCACCATCCTGCTTGCCTGGGCCGAAACCCCGCAACGGTTTCACACCCGCAATCCGTTTGCATCCGGTGGTGTCTACGAAGACCCGGCAACGGGTGCCGCGACGGCGGCTTTTGCCGGTTACCTGCGCGACATTGCGTGGCCCCACGGCGGTTTGGTCAATCTGTTGCAGGGCGAAGACATGGGCATGCGTTCGCGCCTGCGGGCCGAAATTCCGACCGCGCCCGGAAGTTCGATTCGCGTCTCGGGCACTGCGCGAATCATGCAGGAATCCGGGTAAGCATTGACACGTTTGCTACTCGCAAGCCGGGCCTTGCCTGCACACGAAACGACACTCCCACCCTGAGGACCAACCATGAATCACGGTACAACCCAGACCCAGCCGACACCGCAGGATTTCGTCGCCATCGTCGACGCCTTGTACCGCTTTGGCGCTGGTCAGGACTTGCGCGATCGTGGCTTGTTCGAATCGGCTTTTTCATCCGATGCGGTACTCGACTTCACGCAACCAGCGCGCCGGCTGGGTGCCGACATCGCACCGTTCGATGGGCGGCAAGCCATCGCCGATACCGTATTCGCGGCGATCGGCGGCCTCGACACCACCCACACGGTCACCAATTCGCGCGTCACGGCGTTCGACGGCGAACGCGCGGAACTGTTCGCGCTGGTGGAAGCCCAGCATCTGCCGCGCGAAGATCATTCGCGCCATCTGCTGCTCAAGCACATCTACACCCTGAAACTGTCGCGAAAAGACAGCGCGTGGGCGATCGATCACATGCGTATCGACATGGTGTGGTTCACGGGTGACCCGACGGTGCTTTTCCCGGCCTCGCCGTGACGCGGCTGGTCTGGTTGCAAGCGCGTAAGGCGGGAGCAAGTGCAGGTTGGGCTGACGCCGGCTTCATCGGCGGAAGCCCAACACCACGCGGAGCGCGTCGGGCTTCGCGAAGCTCAGCCCACTTACATTGCTGGTGCAAACGCACTGGGCCCCAGGTATCGCTTCGCGCTTCCGAGAGGATGGGCAGGGATCCTTTGCTTTATTTGCGTTCATTAGCGGACGAATCGCTTTTCACAGATCGCCGTGCAAAGCCTGCAACGCCGCCATCGCGGCGACGCCCGCGGTTTCGGTGCGCAGGATGCGCGGGCCAAGCGAGAGATCGCGGAAACCGGCTTCATGCAATGCCTCGAGATCGCGATTACCGAAGCCGCCTTCCGGCCCGACCGCCAATGTCAGCGTGCGCGGGGCAGGCTGCAAGGCGCGCGTCGATCGATTCGCGCCAGGATGCAACACCAGCCGAATCTCGTCTTTTCCGGAAGCACGCGACGCAAGCCATGTGTCGAGCGCAAGCGGCGCTTCGATCGACGGCACGATGGCGCGCCCGGATTGCTCGCACGCGGCGATCGCGATTGCGCGCCAGTGCTCGAAGCGTTTCGATGCGCGCTTGTCGTCCAGTTTCACCTCGCTTCGCTCGGTCGCCAGCGGCACGATGGTGGCGACGCCGAGTTCGGTCGCTTTCTGCACGATCCAGTCCATCTTTTCGCCGCGCGCCAGTGCTTGCGCCAGCGTGATGCGCAACGGTGATTCCGCCGTTGCGCGCAGGCAGGATTCAATATGTGCCGTTGCTCCGCGGGTGCTCGCCACGAGCAGGCGCGCCGGATACTCGTTGCCGTCGCCGTTGAACAATGCGACGGCATCGCCGGGGCGCAGTCGCAGTACCCGGACCACGTGTGCCGCGGCCTGCGCCGGTAGCCCGGTATCCTCGCCGGGGACAAGTCGGGAATCGACGTAAAGACGGGGAATTCGCATCCGGCTGGCGTGGAACTATGCGGGGTTCAAAGGAGTCTCAAGTATGAATGAAACCTGTTTGACAGGTAACCGGGCGCTGTCAGTATTGGTCACAAGGTAGACAATGTCCCGGCAAGACTCGGAGGCAAAGCCCATGAACAAACGACTTCTCATCGTTGCTTTGGCCGCAGCCTGCGGCGCGTGCGCGATCTCGGCGACCGCTTTCGCAGAGCAGACCACGAACGGCCAGAGCGCCAACCAATCTGTCGCGACCACGACCGCGCAATCCACGGTTGCAGAGAAAGGTGCGCAACGTGCCGTACCACCGCTCGACAGTCACGCGTGCATTCGCGATACCGGCAGCCACATTCCTGCGAAAAAAGGCCAATGCCTGCCGGTTGCGGGCAGAAGCTATACCCAGCAGGACATCCAGCGCACCGGCGCGACCAATGTCGGCCAGGCGCTGCAGATGCTGGATCCGTCGGTGACCGTGCACGGGCATTAGTTTTTTGCAATCATTCTTGATTGCGGCCGTGGGTAGGCCGGATCAAGCCGCGTAGCGGCGGATCCGGCGTTCGCGCTTCCGCGCTCGCGCCTTGATCCGCCCTACGATCCGGGGCCGGTCGCGGCATTGATGCCACTGATGGCGACATCGACCAGGCGGTCGATGTCGCTTTCGTTTATGCAATACGGCGGCAGGAAATACACGGTGTCGCCGAGTGGCCGCAGCAGCATGCCGTGTTCCAGCGCGTGCAGGTAAAAGCGCAATCCGCGTCGCTCGGCGCCGGGATACGGGGTGGCTGAAGTCTTGTCGACCACCAGGTCCATAGCGGCGATCATGCCGGTCTGTCGCAGGTTCGCGATGTGCGGATGCCCACGCAGCGGTTCGAGGCGTTCCGTCATGTGTGCGGCCAGCGCGCGGTTGCGTTCCAATATCGGTTCCTCGCGAAATATGGCAAGGGATGCCAGCGCCGCCGCACAAGCGATCGGGTTGCCGCTGAAGGTGTGCGAGTGCAGGAAAGCATTGTTGGCGGCGTAATCGCCCAGGAATGCCTGGTACACGGGTTCGGCGGTCAGCACCGCCGACATCGGCAGGGCACCGCCAGTCAGGCCTTTTGACAGGCACAGGAAGTCCGGAGCAATCTCGGCTTGTTCGCACGCGAAAAGGGTGCCGGTGCGCCCGAACCCGACTGCGATTTCATCGGCGATCAGGTGCACGTCGAACTCGTCGCACAAGGTGCGCAGGCCCGCCAGATACACCGGCGAGTGCATTCGCATCCCGCCCGAGCATTGCACCAGCGGCTCGATGATTACCGCACAGGTTTCGTGCGCGTGACGTTCCAGCAATCCGCGCATGTCGTCCAGGCGCCGCCGGGCCACGACGTCCGGGGTTTCGCCGGGTTCGGCATCCAGCCAATCCGGCGAAGGCGCCACGATCGGTTGCGTCAGCAGCGGGCCATACACCGCCTTGTACAACGGCAGGTCGCTCACGCCGAGTGCGCCCAGCGTTTCGCCATGGTAGGCGTTGGCCAATGCGATGAAGCGCGTACGTCCGGATTGGCCGACGTTGTGCCAATAGTGGAAGCTCATTTTCAGCGCAATTTCGACCGCGCTGGCGCCGTCGCTGGCATAAAACACGCGGGCGAGGCCGGGCGGCGCGATGCGCACCAGTTCCTCGGCAAGCCGCAGGCCCGGCTCGTGGGTGAATCCCGCGAACATCACGTGGTTTAGCGTCGCCGCCTGTTCGGCGATGGCCGCCGCGATGCGTGGTTCGGCATGTCCGAACAGATTGCTCCACCACGAACTGATGCCGTCGAAGTAGCGCCTGCCATCGGCGTCGACGAGCCATGCGCCATCGCCGCGCACGATCGGAATCATCGGCAGGCGTGCGTTGTGCTCGCGCATCTGCGTGCACGGATGCCAGTTGTGGGCCAGGTCGCGCGCGACCAGCGTCGCGTTGCGGGTGTCGGGTCGGGTCATCCCGCCATGATCGCGGCGGTGACGGATGGACTCAAGCGCGGCTAAGCTTGCGGCATGGACGCACCCGTTGATGCAGCCTTCCTCGACCGTGCCCTCACGGTCGCGCTGCAAGCTGCGCGTGCGGCTGGCGAGTGCATCGTTCGCCATTTCCGGCAGGGCGTAGCAGTCGAATTGAAGCCCGACGCGACGCCGGTCACCATCGCCGATCGCGAGGCCGAGGACACCATCCGGGAAACCTTGTTGCGGGCGTTTCCGACCCACGCGATTTACGGCGAAGAGCGTGGGCGAACCGGCCACGGTGATTTCCTGTGGCTGGTCGACCCGCTGGATGGCACCAAGAGTTTCGTGCGCGACACGCCATTCTTCTCTACCCAGATCGCCCTGATGCATGCGGGCGAGCTGGTGCTGGGCGTGTCACACGCGCCGGTGTACGGCGAGACCATGTGGGCGCGGCGGGGCGGCGGCGCGTTTCTGGACGGCAAGCGCGTGCACGTTGCCGACACACGGGAATTCGGCCAGGCCGTGCTGTCGTTCGGCAATATCAAGTCATTGACCGGCGACCCGCAACGTTGGCAGGCATTCGGAGCGCTGGTCGGCAAGGTCAACCGCGTGCGCGGATACGGCGATTTCTGCCACTATCATTTGCTGGCGCGCGGCGCGCTCGACATCGTGGTCGAATCCGATGTCAATATTCTCGATATTGCCGCGCTGGCCGTGACCATTCGCGAAGCCGGTGGTGTGTTCACCGATCTCGATGGTGGCGGGCTGGCACTGGATACGACCAGCGTGCTGGCGGCAACCCCGCTCCTGCATCGGCAACTCCTGGAAAATCGTTGAGCCGCAAGCCGCAGCCTGCTGGAAGGCTTGCGGCACTTGACAAAAACGTGAATTGTGTCACGGTTGCTGCGGGCGCTGGGAGAGCTTCAGGGGGCGTGTCGATAAGGAGAAAAGCATGTCCGTCACCAAGGTGATCGAATTGAGCGCCTCATCGCCGAAAGGCATTGAGGATGCCGCGCGGCGTGGGCTTGAAAAAGCCGGCAAGACGGTCAAAAACATCCGCGGCGCGTGGGTAAATGACATCAAGATCACGACGGATCCGAGTGGTGCCGTGCAAGAATGGCGCGTGAACATGCGCATCAGTTTCGAGGTCGATTGAAGTAATGCGTGGCGCAGCCGATATGTAGAGAATCGGCCTGGATATGGCCCGGGTATTTGAAGGGGAAAGACGAACGCGATGAGTGCCGTAATGTGGACGGTTGGCTGCCTTGAAGACGACAAAGACCAGGCCGAGTTGTTGCGCCTTTGGCTGGAACACGCGGGTTACGGTTGCGCCGTGTTTGGCAGCGCCACGGATTTTCGTCGGCGTCTCGGCAGCGAGGCCGTTGATTTGTTGCTGCTCGATCGAAGGCTGCCGGACGCCAGCGGGTTGGATGTGTTGCAGTTCATCCGGCAGTCGTCCAACTCGGGGTTGCCAGTCATTTTCCTGACCGCGAGCGGCGACGAGTCCGATATCGTCGAGGGGTTGGCCGCTGGCGCCGACGACTATGTGGTCAAGCCGCCCAAGCAAGGCGAATTGCTGGCACGGGTGGCCGCGGTGCTGCGTCGTCGCGGCGCCGACATCGACGGTCTGGACGTGGTCGAGATGCCACCCTACCGGCTCGACAACCAGCGTCGTCAGGTCGCGATCCATGGCGAGTCGGTGGAGCTGACCCAGCGCGAATACGACTTGGCCAGTTACCTGTTCCGGCGTCAGGGTCGCATCGTGAGCCGTGAGGCGTTGCTCGAGAACGTCTGGAACCTTGCCGGCGACGTCACCACCCGCACCGTCGACACCCACGTCAGCCGGTTGCGCAAGAAACTCGGTTTGTCGGGCGAAAATGGCTGGCGGCTGACGGCCGTATATCAGCATGGTTATCGCGTCGAGCAAATTTGATGCAATCATCCCTGATTGCGGTTTTGTTGTGACTCCATGCAAGCCTTATGGCTATCGCTTCACGGATACCAGAGCGGCCTTCCATGGCCTGACTTGGCGTAATTTGTGCGTTCGTCCATGAACGCTGCTTCGATCATTGCTCGTGCAAGCAGGGCACCCAAGGAGCGTGGATGACACCAGAGCGGCCATCCCTGGCCTGACTTTCCACAACAGCCGCTTCGTGTCAGTGAAATGTAGGCCGGATCAAGCCGCGTGAGCGGCGCGAACGGCGAAGCCGGCCCGAAGGGCCGGAAGTCTGGATGCCTGGAGTCTTCCGGCGCCAAGAGTCTTGGTACGCCCGGTGTCGCTACACTGGGCGCTGTCCTTGTTCCGTCGCGTTGAAGCTCGATGTTGAGTCCTCCGATTTTGCAAACCTTTCGCCGCCTGCACGACGCGGCGTGTGCCAGTGGCGACCCTGAGCCCAACGCGATGACGATGGCGACCGCCGATCCGGATGGTCGCGTGCATGCGCGCATGGTGTTGCTGAAGACTTTCGACGAACGCGGGTTGACCTTTTTCACGCGTTACGACAGCGACAAGGGCGTGCAGCTCGACGCCAATCCGCACGTCGCGTTGTGCCTGCACTGGAAACACATGCAGCCGGCGGCGCAGGTACGCATCGAGGGGCATGCCGAAAAGCTGCCGGCGAATGAGTCGGACGCCTATTTCGCCACCCGCGAACGCTTGAGCCAGCTCGGCGCGTGGGCCTCGCTGCAATCGCGTACCTTGCCGGATCGCGGGGATCTCGATCGGCGCGTCGCCGAATTCGAACACCGATTTTCCGGATCCAACGTGCCGCGCCCGGCCGAGTGGGGTGGCTATCGTGTGGTGCCTGACCTGGTCGAGTTCTGGCATGCCGGCGAACATCGCTGGAACCAGCGCGAGCGCTGGGAACTGACCGGCGGCGAATGGCGTTCGAGGTTGTTGTATCCGTGATGCATGGTCCCCAACGCATCGTCTGTCTGACCGAAGAACCCACCGAAGTGCTGTATGCACTCGGTGAGCAAGACCGCATTGTCGGCATTAGTGGCTTCACCGTGCGACCGCCACGTGCGCGCAAGGAAAAGCCGAAGGTCTCGGCCTTCACCAGCGCAAAAGTCGACAAGATCCTCGCGCTCGAACCCGACATGGCCATCGGGTTTTCCGACATCCAGGCCGACATCGCGCGCGAACTGATCCGCGCTGGGATCGAGGTGTGGATCAGCAACCATCGCTCGATCGACGGAATTCTCGCGTACGTCCGCCGGCTCGGTGCACTGGTCGGCGCGGCCGGCAAGGCAGACGCCTACGCTGGTGGCTTGGAAGCGCATATCGAGGCCGTGCGCGGGCAAGCCGCTGCGCTGCCGCGACACCCGCGTGTGTATTTCGAGGAATGGGACGAGCCGCCGATCACCGGCATTCGTTGGGTGGCCGAGTTGATCCGCATCGCCGGCGGCGAAGACGTGTTTCCCGAACTCGCGCAAGAATCGCTGGCGAAGAATCGCATCCTCGCCGACACCAGCGAAGTCGTGCGGCGGGCGCCCGACGTCATAATGGCCTCGTGGTGCGGCAAGAAATTCCAGCCGACGGCCGTGGTTGCACGCCCAGGTTGGGATGCCATTCCAGCGGTGCGCGATGGCGAACTGCATGAGATCAAATCGCCGATCATCCTGCAACCCGGACCCGCCGCGCTCACCGATGGGCTGGACGCACTGCATGCCGTGATCGCGCGCTGGACGCGCGTCGAACGCCCCTGAAATTTCCTGCCGGCATTCCCAATTTTCGTACTCCCAGATCGCGCGTACGGCGCGCCCCCACAAAATGGGTACAGAGTGCCGTGGGAGCGGCCCATGGCCGCGACAGCTGTTATGGGAGGTCGATTCACGCGCATGTCGCGCTCCCGGAACGGCAGCGAATAGTGGGTGCGGCCCCGCGCGCAGTGCCGCCTTTGCTGTTGGCACTATTCCATTTCTACGCCTGAAGCAAGAAGGAACACCGCCTGACACGGATCAAAGTGAAAAAAGCGGATAGACGCGGACTCCCATCAGATCTTTATTGCGTCATCCGCGTTCATCCGTGTCCAAAACTTCTCTTTCGATCAGAACACGTGGCGACCTTTTGTACTGACGTGAAAATGGAATTACGGGATTGCTGATTCGCGCGCGTGGCGCGCTCCCACCAGATGCGTGTCAGATCGAGTGTCCGACATTCATCAACCATGCGACGATCACGGTTTGGATCAGCAAAATCACCAGGATCGCCAGTATCGGCGACAGGTCGAATCCGCCGATCAATGGCAACACCTTGCGGAACGGTTTCAGGACGGGTTCGACGACCTTCCCCAGCAAGGGGATCAGCGGATTGCGCGCGTCGACGTTGACGTAGCTCAACAGCGCCCACGCGAAAATCATGATGAGATAGACGATCGCGAAGAAATTCACGAGGTCGGCAACGCCCAGTACCAACGTGCCGATATTCGAGGACCAGAAGCCGGGTGCGATGATGCGCAGCAGGAAGTTCTTGATGACCTCGAGTACCCACGCGATCAGCAATGCCGCGAGGTTGATGCGTCGCCAGGTCGGGATCACGCGGCGGGTCGGCGTCAGGACCGGGTTGGTGGCGCGATACAGAAACTGGCAGATCGGGTTGTAGAAATCCGCGCGGACGGCTTCGGCGAGCAACCGGAACACGAATAGCGCAACCGCGCAGCCGAACGCGAACTGGATCAGCAGCGACAGTGCGTTGGCGAGATAGATCATTCGGCTTGATCCAGTTCGAAGGACATCTCGGTGGCGCGTTGCCGGGCTGCGCCGAGCGCGCGTTCGGCCAATTGCCGCAATCCGCCCTGCTCGAAGACATCGAGTGCCGCGGCGGTGGTGCCGTGCGGCGAGGTCACGCGCCTGCGCAGCTCGGCTGCCGGTTCGCTGCCCTCGGCCAGCATGCGTCCGGCGCCGAGGCAGGTCTGCGCGGCCAGTGCCCGCGCGGTGTCGCGCGGCAATCCCAGTTGCACCGCGGCATCTTCCATCGCCTCGACCAGAAGAAAGAAGTAGGCGGGACCGGAGCCGGACAACGCCGTCACGATATCGATTTGCGTTTCGTCGTCGAGCCAGCGCACCACGCCGGCCGCGTCGAGCAGATGTTCCGCCAGCGCGCGCTGGGAGGCATCGACGTTGTGGTTGGCGTACAGGCCGCTGGCACCGGCACCCACCAACGCAGGCGTGTTGGGCATCGCCCGCACGATTGCGTGCTGCGCACCCAGCAGGCGTTCCAGTTGGTTGATGCGGATACCGGCGGCGATCGAAATCACCAACGTTCGCGCATTTTGCAACGGTTCGACCAACCCGGCGCAAACGGCACGCATCATCTGCGGTTTGACCGCCAGCACCACGCAGTCGGTGTCGACTACCGCCGCGGCATTGTCGGCGAAGGTGCGCACGCCGAATTCGCGTGCCATCGCTTCGCGCGCTTCAGTCCGCGGATCTGCCACATGAATAGTCGAACCGGCAACGCCGCGTGCCCGTTGCGCGCCGATCAGGCTGCGCGCCATGTTGCCGCCGCCGATGAAGGCGATGACTCGGGACTCGGTGCTCGGGACTCGGGACTCGGTGGATTCTGGCATGGTGCAAAATGACCTGTGAAACTCACGAAGGCCCGATTGTATGGGTGGGCGCAAACCCCGTCATCCCCGCGAAATCCGCGCTCCGGGGCGGCGCGGGTGCGGAAATTGATTGCGGCATGCTTGTGCGCCTGCGGCGCACATCCCCCCGATGCACTTCGCGCATCGACCCCCTTCCTTCGGAAGGGGGTAAAGGCTTTATGCTCTCCGGAGTCCCGAGTCCCGAGTCCCGAGTCCCGAGTCCCGAGTCCCGAGTCCCGAGTCCCGAGTCAGCCTTGTGCCGCCAGCTTGCGCCGGGCACGCGCGGCCTTGCGTTCGCGGCGACGGCGGGCGCGGCTGGCGAACACCAGATAGATGGCCGGGGTCGAGAGCAGGGTCAGGCTCTGCGAGAAGATCAAACCACCGAGCATCGCGATGCCCAGCGGGCGACGCAGCGCAGCACCGGTACCGATGCCGACCACCAGCGGTACCGAGGCGAGGATCGCGACCATCGTGGTCATCATGATTGGACGGAAACGCACGAGGCACGCCTCGCGCACGGCATCGAGCGGCGTGCGGCCTTCGCGTTCGGCCACCAGCGCGAAGTCGATCATCATGATCGCGTTCTTCTTGACGAGGCCAATCAGCAGGATCAAGGCCATCATCGCCACGATCGACAGCGGCGTGTTGGACACCATCAACGCCAGCAACGCGCCGACCCCCGCCGCGGGCAGGGTCGAAAGAATCGTGACCGGGTGGATCAGGTTCTCGTACAGCATGCCGAGCACCAGATACACCGCGAGGATCGCGCCGATCAGGAGCAGTGGCATTTCCTCCATCTGCTTCTGGAAACGCTGGAAGTAGCTATCGAAACCGAGCTTGATGTCACCCGGCATGCGCATTTCGGCGATGGTCTTGCGGATCTGCTGCGTCGCCTCGCCCATGCTGGCGCCCGGCGCCAGATTGAATGACAACGACATGCTCGTCATCTGGTTGATGTGGGTGATCTCGCTGGGGGAAACGCTGGATTCCTGATGCGCAATCGCGCTGATCGGGATCATCGCCCCGCTGTTCGAGCGCACATGGATGGTGTTGAGCGCCGCCGGCGAGGCCGTCTGTGACGGCAGTGCCGTCAGCACTACCTGGTATTGGTTGGTATCGGAATAGATGGTCGAGATCTGGCGTTGCCCGAAGGCGTTGTAAAGCGCGTCGTCCACCGCCGCCATCGATACGCCGAGCCGCGCAGCCTTGGAGCGATCGACCACCATGTTCTGCAACAGACTGGCCTCGTCGAGGTCGGTGCCGACGTCGCGGAATAGTGGATTCTTCTTCAGTTGCGCCTGCAACTTGGGCAACCATTCCTCAAGTTCAGTGGCGCTGTTGCTCTGCAGGTTGACACTGTACTGCGCGCCTTGGCTGGTGCCGCCGCCACCGCCGGAGGGCAAGTCCTGATGCGGGCGCAGCCGCACGTTCAAGTCGGGGTATTGATCGGCCTTGGCCGACAGCCGCGCCACCACCTGCTGGGTGGTGGCGTGGCGGCCTTGCCCTATCTGTTTCAACTGGATCGCAAACCAGCCGGTGGAACCGCGCCGGCTGCTGCCGATCGACGCGCCGACATACTGCACGGCCGGGTCCGCGCGCAGCATCTGCACCATGCCACGCGTGCGCGCTTCGAGATCGGAGAACGACATGGTGGCGCCGGCACTGGCGCGCGCCCAGATCAGGCCGGTGTCCTGCGGCGGGAAGTTGGTGGCGCGCACTTCGTGGAACAGAAAAATCGTCAGCGCCAGCAGGATCAGGGGCGTCCACGCCATCAGCTTGGGGTGACGGTGCAACGTCCAGTCCAGCGTGCGGGAATATACGGCGAGCATGCCGGCGTGGAAGCGGTCCAGGATTCGGCCCAGTTTCGAGGTGCTTCCCTCGTCGTGGTGGCGCAGGAAATGCCCGCACAGCGAAGGCGTGAGCGTCAGCGATACCAGCATCGATACGAAAATCGCGGCGATCACCGTCACCGTGAATTCGCGGAAGAACATGCCGATCTGGCCGGGTGCGAACAGGATCGGCGTGAACACGGCGATCAACGAAGCCGTGATCGCGATGATCGTGAAGCCGATTTCCTTGGCACCGGCGAGCGCAGCCTGGATCGGGGTCTTGCCCTCATCAAGGTGGCGGATGATGTTCTCGATCACCACGATGGCGTCGTCGACCACGAAGGTCAGCGCGATCACCAGCGCAAGCAGCGACAAGTTGTCGAGCGTGTAGCCCATCACGTACATCACGATGAACGCGCCGCACAGCGACAACGGCACGGCTGCCGTCGCGATCAGGGTGGGCGCCAGCCGGCGCAGGAACAACGCCATCGTCAACACCACCATCAACAGCGAAATCAGCAATGTGATCTGCACGTCGTCGATGGAGTCGCGGATCGTGGGCGTGCCATCGAAATACGGCGTCAATTGCGTTCCGGGCGGCAACAACGAACGCAACCTCGCCAGCTCGTTCTTGACGCCGTCGACCGTGTCGATCACGTTGGCGTCGGGGCGCTTGAACACCCGCAACTGGATCGAACGCTTGCCATTGAAATAGGCGGCCTGGAAACTGTCCTGCGCGCCCTGGTAGACGTTGGCGATGTCGCGCAGATATACCGGTACACCGTCGTGGATGGCGATAACGAGGTTGGCGAAATCGGCCGCGGTGTGCAAATGATCGGTCGCGGTGATCGCGGTGGTGATCTTGCCGTTGGTGAGGAAACCCTGCGGCGAGGTGACGTTGGCAGCGGTGATCGCATTGCGGATCTGGTTGGTGGAAAGCCCGAGCGCTTCCAGTTTGTGCAAGTTGACATCCACCCGCACGGCCGGCTGCGCACTGCCGGAGATCTCGACCGACGATATGCCGGGCAACTGCGAAAGGCGTGGTTGCAGCAAGGTATTGGCGGTGTCGAACAGTTCCGACAGTGGCTGGGTGTCCGAGGTCAGTGCCAGCGAGATGATCGGATCGTCGTTGGGGTTGGCCTTGCGCCACTGCGGCATCTGCAAGCCGGAAGGCAGGTCCGGAACGGCGGCATTGATCGCGGCATCCACCTGTTGCGCGGCGCTGTCCAGATCCACGCCAGACTGGAAGATGATGAAGATGAAAGTGTTGCCGTTGGAACTGTGCGAATTCATCATCTCGATGCCGGGAATCTGGCCGAGGTGACGCTCCAATGGTGCGGCGACCGTGGCTGCCATGGTGGTGGCGTTGGCGCCCGCTTCGCCGGCGCTGACGAAGATCGCCGGAAACGAAAATTGCGGCAGCGCGCTGATGCCGAGCAGCGTGTAGCACAGGATCCCGATTGCGAGCACCCCGGCCGCCAGCAGCGAGGTACCGATCGGACGTTTGATGAAGGGGGCGGAGATGTTCATGAAAAGCGAGGGACGGCGTCAGGCGCTGGAAGTATGTGAAGCTGGAGGGGTTCACCCCCTTCCGCAGGAAGGGGCGGAGCGAGAGCGAACGCGCGCGCAGCGCGACGCCGCAGGCGCGGGGGGATGTCGTCGCGCGACGAAAAGCCATCCCCCTCATTCCCCCTTCCTTTGGAAGGGGGATGAAAAGCGCTGGCTGCTTGATACGCCTGCAGGATCATCGCATATGACTCACTTGCCGCCTTCCGACGCAAGTTCAGAGTGGCCGTGTCCCAGCCGTTCCCGCAACCACTCCTGGAACCTCTCCATGTACAGGTAGATCACCGGCGTGGTGTACAGCGTCACCAGTTGCGAAAGCAACAGGCCACCCACGATCGACACGCCCAGTGGTTGCCGCAATTCCGAGCCGATGCCGGTACCGAGTGCCAACGGCAACGCCCCGAACAACGCGGCGAAGGTGGTCATCATGATTGGCCGGAAGCGCAGCAGGCAGGCACGCCGGATCGCATCGTGTGCATTCATGCCACGCCGTTGCGCGGTGATCGCGAAGTCGATCATCATGATCGCGTTTTTCTTGACGATGCCGATCAACAGCACGATGCCGACAATGCCGTCCACCGACAGCGGCATTCCGAAGATCAACAGCGCCAGCAGGGCGCCGACACCGGCCGGCGGCAGTGTCGAGAGGATCGTGAACGGATGGATGTAACTTTCGTACAGCACGCCCAACACGATGTAGATCACGATGATCGCCGCCAACAGCAGCAGCGCTTCGCTGCCCAGCGACGACGAGAACTCGGCGGCCTTGCCGATGAAACCGGCCCGGATCTGCGGTGGCAAATGCATCGCCGCTTCGGTCTGGTTGATCGCGTCGACCGCCTGCGACAGAGAGTAACCGGGTGCGACGTTGAAGGAGATGATGACAGCCGGCAACTGATTCTGGTGCGCGATCACCATCGGCGCCGCGGTGACGGTCGCGCTGGCGAGCGCCGACAATGGCACCGTATTGCCGCCGCCCAGGATGATGCCGGTGTTGGACTGACCGACGCCGGTCGCGGTCGAAGAGTTGGATGACTTCAACATCCCGAGGCTGGTGGCGTTGCTGCCCGTCAGCGCACCGCTGGCGCCGTTGGAGCGCACCCGCAGCATGTTCATCAGGTCGGAACGGTTGCGGTATTGCGGTGCCACTTCCAGCACCACACGATATTGGTTCTGCTGGGTGAAGATGGTCGAGATCTGGCGCTGGCCGTATGCGTCGTACAAGGTGTCGTCGATGGTCTGCACCGGCACGCCGAGGCGGCTGGCAGCGGTGCGATCGATATGCAATTCCAGCGCGCGTCCGTTCATCGCGAGGTTGTCGGATACGTCGGAGATCTGGGGCAACTGCCTGACCGCCAGCAGCATTTTGCGCGCGTAAGGTTCGAGGTCCTGCGTATTCACTTCCGACATGGCGTATTGGTATTCAGTCGGCGCCACGGTGGTGTCGAGGGTGATGTCCTGCACTGGTTTCAGGAACAACTGTACGCCCGGAATGCTGGCGACGTCGTGTTGCAGATCGGCCACGACGTGATCGAGGCTGCCGCGTTGGCCACGCGGTTTCAGCACGATGCTGACCTGGCCCTGGTTCAAGGTCGGGTTGACGGCACCCGCGCCGATGAACGCCGCGACGCCGGCGACCGCCGGATCGCTTCGCAATGCGGCAGTTACCGCCTCGATGTGTTTCTCCATCGCCGGAAAAGCGATGTCGTTGTCGGCTTGCACCACACCGGTGATGATGCCGGTGTCCTGTTCCGGCAACAGATCTTTGGGGATGGCGACGTACAGCACTACCGTTACCGCCACCGATGCCAGCGCGACCAGAATGGTGGTGCGGCGGTGCGCCAATACCCAATCGAGGCTGCCCTCGTACCAGCCCAGCATCTTCGCGTAGAAGCCGCGCCGGTTGTGCATCGCCTCCTCGTCACCTTGCGGCAGCGAGCCGGGCTTGAGCAGATAGGCGCACATCATCGGCGTGAGCGTCAGCGACACGCCCATCGAAATCGCGACCGCGATGGTGAGCACCCACGCAAACTCGTGGAACAGCCGCCCGGTCACGCCCGGCATCAACAGCAGCGGCAGGAATACGGCGATCAACGAGATCGTCAGCGACAACACCGTGAAGCCGATTTCGCGCGCGCCGATCTCGGCCGCTTCGCGGCCACTCTTGCCCTGTTCGAGGTAGCGCACGATGTTCTCGATCATCACGATCGCGTCGTCCACCACGAAACCGGTGGCGACGGTGAGCGCCATCAAACTCAGGTTGTCGAGCGAGAAGCCCGCGAACGCCATCACCGCGAAGGTGCCGACCAGCGACAGTGGCACCGCGATCGCCGGAATCAGCGTGGCCCATAGTCGGCGCAGGAACACGAAGATCACCGCCACCACCAGCGCGATCGCGATCAGCAGCGTCATCTCGACGTCGTGCACCGACGCACGGATGGTGACCGTGCGGTCGGCGAACACCGACAAGTGAACGCCGGCCGGCAACGCCGAGCGCAGTTCCGGCAGGGTCTGCTCGATCTGGTCGACCGTATTGATGATGTTGGCGCCCGGTTGGCGCCGAATGTCCAGCAACACCGCCGGCTTGCCATTGGCCCACGCGGCGAGTTGGTCGTTTTCGACGCCTTCGATCACGTTGGCGACGTCGGACAACCGCACCGGCGCACCATTCTTGTAGGCGATGATGGTGTCGGCGTATTGCGCGGCACTCTGCAACTGGTCGTTGGTGCCGATCTCGTAGGTCTGCACCGCGCCATTCAAGGACCCCTTGGCGGCGTTGACGTTGGCTTGCGTCAGCGCGCTGCGGACGTCCTCCATGGTCAGGCCGAGGTTGCCGAGCTTGCCGGGGTCGACCTGCACGCGGATCGCCGGGCGCACGTTGCCGGCGATGGAAACCAGGCCCACGCCCGGTACCTGCGACAGCCGCTGCGCAAGGATCGAATCGGCGTAATTGTTGACGTCGCGCAGCGGCAGGCTGTCGGAGGTAAGTGACAGGGTAAGGATCGGGGCGTCGGCGGGATTGACGCGTTTGTACACCGGCGGGTAGGGCAGGCTGCCCGGCAGGCGCGCGGTGCGCAATGCCGACTGTACGTCCTGCGCGGCGACGTCGATGTTGGTGCTCATCGCGAACTGCAGGGTGATGGTCGACAGGCCGGCGGCGCTGTTCGAACTCATCATCGTGAGGCCCGAAATCTGGCCGAGCTGTTGCTCCAGCGGCGTGGTCACCAGGGTGGCGATGGTGGTGGCGCTGGCGCCCGGATATTGCGTGGTCACCACCAGGCTCGGCGCCTCGATTTCCGGCAGCGCCGACACCGGCAACATGCGAAAGCCGATGATGCCGATCAGCAACACCGCCAGCATCAACAAGGACGTGGCGATGGGGCGGCGGATGAAGATGCTGGAGAAACCCATGGGTCAGGCGCCGGTGGTGTATTCGTTGAAAGCGAAGAAGTGACACATGGCTTGGATGCACCGAAACTCATCCCCCCGATGCTGCGCATCGCCCCCCTTCCGTTGGAAGGGGGTGAGGTTGGCTTCCCCCTTCGCTTGCGAAGGGCGGAGCGAAACGAACGCGCGCGAAGCGCGACGGAGGGGGATGGCTCTTGCACGCGTCACGTGCGTCACTCCGTCAATGGTGCCGACGACCGGAGCGCTGCGCCGCGGCCTTGATCTGGGCGGTAGTCGGCGGGGCCGGCACCTCGCCGGGTTTCAGCGGGGTCACTTTGGTGCCTTCCTTGAGCCGGAATTGGCCGGCGGTCACCACCAGGTCGCCGGCCTTGAGGCCCTTGGTGATGATCAAACCACTGTCGCCGGCTTCGCCGCCGTCGACCACGGTCTGCATCATGACGTAGTGGGCCGGCTTGTTTGGCTTGCCCGCATGCGCGCTGCTTGTCGGTTTGTCGTGGTTTGCTGGCGCGCTGCTTTGCGGCTTCGAGCTGGGCGGCGGCTTGTCCGTCACCAGCCATACGTAGTTGCCGCTCGGGCCGCGCTGCACGGCCGCGGTCGGTACCACCAGCGCGTTCGTATCCACGCTGATCTCAAGGCGGATGTTGGCGTACTGGCCGGGGTAGAGCTGATTGTTGGTATTGGGGAATTCCGCCTTCAGCTTGAACGAGCCGGTGTTGGGGTCGATCTCGTTGTCGATCACTTTCAGCACGCCGTCGGCCTCTACAGCGTTGCCGCTGGCGTCCAGCACCGCGACCTCGAGCGGCGCCTTCGCCTGCGCCGAGCGCACCTCGTCGAGGTACTTGCCGGCCAGCGAGAAGATCACGTCGATGGGATGCATCTGGGTGACGGTGACGATGGTGGTGCCGGTGGTGATGACGTTGCCGGGATTGACCTGGCGGATGCCGGCAACGCCGTCGATCGGCGAGGTCACCTTGGTGAAGCCGAGCTGCACGCGGGTGTTCTGGATCGACGCGTCGTCGGCGTTCACGGCAGCCTGCCATTGCGCGACCGTATTCTTCTGGGTGATGCGGTCGATCTGGGCGACGTACTGGCGGTATTTCGGGTTTTCGGACCGATCCAGGTTGGCTTTTGCGGTGGCGAGCTGGGTCTGGTCCTGGGCGCGTTTGGCGAGCGCCTGGTCGAGTTGCGCTTGCAGGGTACGTGGGTCGATCTCGGCCAGCACTTGGCCCTGCTTCACCGGCTTGCCTTCGATGAAGCCCAGCTTGAGTAATTGGCCGCCAACCTGTGGTTGCACGTTGACCGAGTTGATCGGTTGCACCGTGCCCTGGTTGGTCAGGTAGATCGGTACGTTTTCGCTGGTGACGGCAACCGCCGTCACCGGGACCGCCGCGTCGACGCCGGAGGCGTTGTGGTCACGCCCGCCCGAGCCGCCGAAAACGCGCCACAGGATGATGATGAGAATTGCGACGCCGATCAGCGTCCAGATCCATTTGGTTCGCGACATGCGCGTGTCGTCCGAAAAAGTTGAGGGCCACGGTTGGACCGTCCACGCGGCGAAGCGTTCGCCGCACGACCGGTCGGTCAGGGTTGGATTCCAAATTTAGCCGATCGGCCGCGGGTTCGCCCCTGCCGAACGGCATGCCGTTCGGCATGACATCCGTCACAACACTCGTCGAAATGGCTTTACTGCTCGGTGGCCACCGTCGGCATGCCTTCCAGTTCTGGCTTCGCCGCCGCGTGCGCCGCATGCTGGGCGTCGAGCCGGCGCATCACCGGCAAAACGGCTAGCGCGAGGATCGCGCAGATGATGCCGGCCACGCCCAGCCGGGTGAACAGACCGGTGTAGATCGGCATCGTCTGGACCGGATTGGTGATGTTGGACGGGACGCTCGCCGCGGTGGCGATCATGCCGCCCAGATACATGGCGATCCCGAGGCCGACATAGTAGGCGCCCATCATGAAGCCGCCGATGCGTGCGGGCACATAGCGCGCGATGAAGGCGAGGCCCAGGCCACTGGTCATGAGTTCGCCCAGCGAGAAGAAACTGTAGCCACTCACCATCACCCACTGGCTGGCTTTGCCGGGCGTGGTGGTGAAGTGTCCGGCGGCGCCGAAGATGAAGAAACTGATGCCGACCGACAAGAACCCGAGCGCGAACTTGGCGGCGATCGAGAGATCCTTGCCGCGCTTCCCGAAATGGGTGTAGATGAAAGCAAGTATCGGCGAAAGGATGAAAATCCAGATCGGGTCGAGCGACTGGAATTGCGCTGGATCCCAACTGAACAAGTGCATGCCGAACAAACGGAACTCGGGGTCGACGTTGCGCAGCGCGAACACGTTCAACGAGGTGGATGTCTGCTGGTAAAAGAGGAAAAAGACAATCGTCTCGATCACCAGCACCAGCGCGATGATCAATCCGGCCTTCTCGGAACGGTGACTGTGTGTAATCAGCCACGCGAAAATCGCCAGCACGCCGGCGCCGGCCACATACACGAAAATGCGCGCCACGTTGCCGTATTTGAAAACGATCGCGGAAATGAATACCACTACGATGCCGCCCGCGATCACCGCAGCGAGCTTCCACAGTTTCAGCGGCTGGTGATCGGGTTCCGAGCCGATGAAATTGAGGGTGTGGCGCATCACCAGATAGTTGCCGAGGCCCACCAGCAAGCCCACGCAACATACCGCGAAGGCAATGTGCCAGCCCAACCCGATGCCGAAGAGTTTCGGGGCATTCGAACCCAGCAGCCAAGTCAACTGGCCGTGGAAGGGTGCGTTGAAATAGTTCTTGATGATCGGCGTCACCAACATCGAGATCGTGGAGCCGACGTTGACCGCCATGTAATAGATGGTGAAGGCGCTGTCGATCTTGCTGTCGTCACCCTCGTAGATCTTGCGCACCAGATTGCCGGCGTTGGCCTTGAACAGGCCGTTGCCGACCACGATCACGCCCAGCGCCAGGAACAGGAACGTTGCGTTGCCGGCCGGTATCACCATCAAGGCATAGCCGAGGGTCAGCACGCAGGCGCCCAGCAACATGGTGTGACGGGTGCCGAGGAACTTGTCGCCGACCCAGCCACCGATCGCGGGCGAGATGTATATCAGTGCAGCCGCCGCGCCCCAGGTCAGGTAGGCAGGCGAATCCTTGAAGTCGAGGCGCTGGATCATGTAGTAAATGATCAGCGCCTGCATGCCGTAGAAGCCAAAGCGCTCCCACATCTCGATCAGGCATACGGTCGAGAAC
>JBOHYW010000016.1:0-31851 GCA_050738155.1 Rhodanobacteraceae bacterium | reverse complement strand
CGGACCCGGTCCCACGGCTGGCCACAGGCGCAAACGAGGTCAGGCTTTCAGCCCTCCCCTTCAAGGGGAGGGTTGGGTGGGGATGGGTTTCGCGATCCACTTGGCAACCCACCCCCATCCCGGCCTCCCCCCTGAGGGGGAAGGAGAAAAGCTCGTGCTCTCCGGTCCCAGGTCCCTGCTCCCCGGTCCTGCTCTTTGCTTCGTAACCCGCATCAACATGTTCCAGCTTCAGCATCGACTGCGGCAGACGCTCGGGTACGGGAAACGCAAACGAGAACGGACGCTCCACGCGTACCGCCTCGATACCGGCAAGCTTTTCCAGCCGCTTGATGCGCGATTGCGCCTGGCGCGCCTTGGTGGCCTTGGCGCGAAAGCGTTCGATGAATGATTGCAGATGCGCGCGTTCGACCTGCTCTTTCGCGTGCGCGGTCTGTTGCTGGTGCAGGTGCTCGGCGCGCTGGCGCTCGAAGTCGGAGTAATTGCCGGTGTACAGGCGCGCGCCGCCCTGTTCCAGATGCAGCACATGGTCGACGCTGCCGTCGAGGAATTCCCGATCGTGCGAAATCACCATCAACGTATGCGGATAGCGGCGCAGCCACTGTTCCAGCCACACAACTGCGTCGAGGTCGAGGTGATTGGTCGGTTCGTCCAGCAACAGTAGATCGGACGGCGCCATCAGGGCACGCGCGAGATTCAGCCGTCCACGCCAGCCACCGCTGAAATCGGCGACCGGTCTGGCGTGATCCTCGGGCTTGAACCCGAGGCCATGCAGCAATTTGCCGGCACGTGCGCGACCGTCGTAGCCACCCATCGCGTCGATGCGATGGTGTGCAGCGGCAACGGCGGCATGGTCACCAGCCACCTGCGCGCGTGACTCATCTGCGAGCGCCGCGGCCAGTTCGCTGTCGCCACCCAGCACATAGTCGATCGCGGCATCCGGCAGCGCCGGGGTTTCCTGCGCCACCGATGCAATCGGCAACCCCACCGGCACGTCCACGGCACCGGCGTCGGCTTCCAAATCGCCCATGATCGCCGCGAACAGGCTGGACTTGCCGCTGCCATTGCGACCGGCGACGCCGATCTTCCAGCCATCGCGCAACACAGCGCCGACATCCGACAACAACAGTCGGCCGCCGCGACGCAACGTGAAATTGCGGAACGCGATCACGCGTAGCGTACAGCCACGATTTCGTAATTGCGTTCGCCGACCGGCGCATTGAAGCCGAAGCTGTCGCCCTCGTGCTTGCCGATCATCGCGCGCGCGATGGGCGACGAAACCGCGATCAGGCCCTGCTTGATGTCGGCCTCGATGTCGCCGACGATCTGGTAGGTGACGGTGTCGCCGCTGTCGCTGTCTTCGAGTTCCACCACCGCGCCGAACACCACCTTGCCACCCGTGTTGAGGGTGGCGGGGTCGATGATCTGCGCGATCGACAGCGCGGCTTCGATCTGGCGGATGCGGCCTTCGATGAAACCCTGTTGTTCACGCGCCGCGTGGTACTCGGCATTTTCCTTGAGGTCGCCGTGCGCACGCGCTTCGGCGATCGCGGCGATGACCTTGGGACGATCGACCGACTTCAAGCGTTCCAGCTCCGCGCGCAGGCGTTCGGAACCGGATTTGGTCATGGGGGCTCGCTGCATGTGCGGGACTCCTTGGGTTGAACATCGACACGAGCGGTCAAGCCGCGTCGACGTGAAGGTGGATTATTGATGCTCGTGCAAATGACTTGCCATCAGAAGAACAGTTTCCGACACGGATCAACGCGGATGAGTACGGATAGAGAGCTCTTGATCCGCGTCCATCCGTGTCAAAAGCTCTTTGTCGCTTGTTTACGAATGCGTCAACAGGCCCTGCGATCGCGTGTCAGGCGACGGCAATCCGCTCGCCGGGCGGGCAGGCCTCCCGCGCATCGAGCTCGGCGTGAAGTTCCTGCAGGCTGATGACCCGCGCCTGCTCGCGGAAATCCAGCGAGTGCAACAGCGCCGCCGCGCCTGCGACCGTGGTCGAGTAAGTGACGTGCTGCTGCAATGCCGAACGCCGAATCGAGAACGAGTCGGTGATCGCCTGGCGTCCTTCGGTGGTGTTGACGATGTAGGCAATCTCGCCGTTCTTGATGGCGTCGACGATATGCGGACGGCCTTCCAGCACCTTGTTGATGCGCTCGCAGGCAACGCCGTTCCCGATCAGGAAAGCGCAGGTGCCACCGGTGGCAATCAGCGGGAAACCACGCTTGGCAAGATCGCGCGCGACTTCCAGCAGGCGCGGTTTGTCGGCGTCGCGCACCGACAGGAATACCTTGCCACCCGGTACCGGCGCCGCGATGTGCGCGGCCTCGTGACCGCGCGCAAATGCTTCGCCAAAGCTGCGGCCCACGCCCATCACCTCGCCGGTCGAGCGCATCTCCGGCCCGAGAATCGGATCGACATTCTGGAACTTCAGGAACGGGAAGATCGCTTCCTTGACCGCCCAATAGTGCGGCACGCGTTCGCGTGTGGCGCCCTGCTCTGCCAGCGTCCGGCCGGCCATGCAACGCGCCGCGATCTTGGCCAGCGGGCGACCGATGGCCTTGGATACGAATGGCACGGTGCGCGAGGCGCGCGGGTTCACTTCCAGGATGTACACGTCGTCACCCTGGATCGCAAATTGGGTGTTCATCAGCCCCACTACACCGAGTTCGCGCGCCAGCAAGGCCACCTGCCGACGCAATTCGTCCTGGATCGCCGGCGCCAACGAATACGGTGGCAACGAGCACGAGGAATCACCGGAATGCACGCCAGCTTCCTCGATGTGCTGCATGATGCCGCCGATCAATACCGCGCCATCGGCATCGGCGATCACGTCCACGTCCACTTCCACGGCGTTGTCGAGGAAGCGATCGAGCAGCACCGGCGAAGATTCCGACACCCGCACCGCATCGCGGATGTAACGCGCGAGGTCTTCATCGGCGTGCACCACTTCCATTGCGCGCCCGCCCAGCACGTAGCTGGGGCGTACGATCAACGGATAGCCGAGTTCACGCGCCAGCACCATCGCTTCCTCGGCGGTATGCGCAATGCGATTGGGTGGCTGCTTCAAGCCGAGCTTGTCGATCAGTTTCAGGAATCGCTCGCGGTCCTCGGCGAGGTCGATCGAGTCGGACGACGTACCGATGATCGGCACACCTGCGGCTTCCAGCGCACGCGCAAGTTTCAACGGCGTCTGCCCGCCGTACTGCACGATCACGCCAGCCGGCTTTTCCTTGTCGACGATTTCCAGCACGTCTTCCAGTGTCACCGGCTCGAAATACAGCCGGTCGGAAGTGTCGTAATCGGTCGAGACCGTCTCGGGATTGCAGTTGACCATGATGGTCTCGAAACCATCCTCGCGCAACGCGAGCGCGGCATGCACGCAGCAGTAGTCGAATTCGATGCCCTGCCCGATTCGGTTTGGGCCACCGCCGAGCACCATGATCTTCTTGCGCTCGGACGGATCGGCTTCGCATTCTTCCTCGTAGGTCGAGTACATGTACGCCGTGGTGGTGGCGAATTCGGCCGCGCACGAATCCACCCGCTTGTACACCGGGCGCACGCCCAGCGTGTGGCGCAGGTGGCGTACCGCAAGTTCGTCCGATTGCAGCAGCGCCGCCAGCCGCCTGTCGGAAAAACCCATGCGCTTCAGCTCGCGCATGCGCGCCGTATCCAACGCCCGCATGCCTCCGGCACGCACGTCGGCTTCGGCGGCGATGATGTCCTCGATCGTGGCCAGGAACCACGGATCGATCTTCGACAGGTCGTGCACTTCTTCCAGCGACAAACCTGCGCGGAATGCGTCACCCAAATGGAAGATGCGCTCAGGCCCCGGCTGGCGCAACTCGCGCTTCAGCGATTCCATGCCTTCCGGCGTCTTCCAGTCGGTGCCGCCCGAATTCAGACCGTCATGGCCGGTTTCGAGCCCACGCAAGGCTTTTTGCAACGACTCGGAGAAGGTGCGGCCGATCGCCATCACCTCGCCGACCGATTTCATCTGCGTGGTCAGGTGCGGATCGGCGGCCGGGAACTTCTCGAACGCGAAACGCGGAATCTTGGTGACGATGTAATCGATCGATGGCTCGAACGAGGCCGGCGTCTTGCCGCCGGTGATTTCGTTCTTCAATTCATCCAGCGTGTAGCCGACCGCAAGCTTGGCCGCGACTTTCGCGATCGGGAACCCGGTGGCCTTGGACGCCAGCGCGGACGAGCGCGACACGCGCGGATTCATCTCGATCACCACCACGCTACCATCGGCGGGATTCACGCCGAACTGTACATTGCTGCCGCCGGTGTCGACACCGATCTTGCGCAACACCGCGATCGAGTAATCGCGCAGGCGTTGGTATTCCTTGTCGGTGAGCGTCAGCGCCGGCGCCACCGTGATCGAGTCACCGGTGTGCACGCCCATCGGATCGAAGTTCTCGATCGCGCACACGATGATGCAGTTGTCCGCCTTGTCGCGGACCACTTCCATCTCGAATTCCTTCCAGCCCAGCACCGATTCGTCGATCAGCACCTCGTGCACGGGCGACAATTCCAGTCCGCGCGAAACGATCCGCTCGAATTCCTCGACGTTGTAGGCGATGCCGCCACCGGTGCCGCCGAGCGTGAACGACGGTCGCACGATGCACGGGAAGCCGAGCGCAGTCTGGCCTTCACGCGCCTCTTCCAGCGTGCGTGCGATCGCGGACTTCGGCGAGGCAAGCCCGATCTCGTCCATCGCATTGCGGAACAGCTCGCGATCCTCGGCCATCCGGATCGCGTCGCGCGACGCGCCGATCAATTCGACCTTGTGCTTTTCCAGCACGCCATGGTCGGCAAGGTCCAGCGCGCAATTGAGCGCGGTCTGGCCGCCCATCGTAGGCAGCAACGCGTCGGGCTTTTCCTTTTCGATGATGTGTTCCAGCGTTTGCCAGTTGATCGGCTCGATGTACACGCGATCGGCCATCTCGGGATCGGTCATGATCGTGGCCGGGTTGGAGTTCACCAGCACCACGCGATAACCCTCCTCGCGCAAGGCCTTGCACGCCTGCGCCCCCGAGTAGTCGAACTCGCAGGCCTGGCCGATCACGATCGGGCCAGCGCCGATGATGAGGATGGTTTTGAGATCAGTACGTTTGGGCATGGAGAGCAACTTGTCCGCAAATGAACGCGAATGAACGCAAATAAGATCAAATGTAATTCGAATCGTCATGCCCCAACACAACGCGCCGGACGCCCAATCGCGCAGTACCGAAGTTCAACAGCAACGCCGCAGTGATGCCGCTTGCACGCAAATAATTCATCACTTGTGCCTCGTGCTCGGAAACCAACGCTTTCAATGCCTTGAGTTCAACCAGCAAACAGTTTTCAACCAGGAAATCAGCGTAGTAGGTACCTATTTCAACACCCTTGTAGAACACCTGCAAACGCTTCTCACGCTCGAACCGAATGCCTTGCCGAGTCAACTCGACCGCAAGCGCACCTGCGTACACCGCTTCCAGAAAACCGGCACCCAGTTCGTTGCTGACCGCGATTGCGCATCCAATGACCTTTTCGGAAGGTCGAGCTTCATTTGCGTTCATTTGCGTTCATTTGCGGACTGCATCTGCTTTGCAAACCGCTCGAACAAGTACGCGATGTCGTGCGGTCCCGGGCTGGCTTCCGGATGCCCCTGGAAACAGAAGGCGGGGCGATCGACAAGTGCGAAGCCTTGCAGCGAACCGTCGAACAATGACACGTGGGTCGCACGTGTATTCGATGGCAGGGTAGCCGGATCGACCGCAAACCCGTGGTTTTGTGAAGTGATCAGCACGCGGCCGTCGTCGAGATCCTTGACTGGGTGATTGGCACCGTGGTGACCGAACGGCATCTTCAGCGTCCTGGCACCCAGCGCGAGGCCCATCAATTGATGGCCGAGGCAAATGCCGAACAGCGGAATCCTGGCGTCGAGGAATTCGCGCGTCGCCTCGATGGCATAGTCACACGCTGCCGGATCACCGGGGCCGTTCGACAGCAACACACCGTCGGGCTGCATCGCGAGCACGTCGGCGGCTGGCGTTTGCGCAGGCACCAGCGTGATGTCACAGCCCTGCTCCGCCGCGAGGCGCAGGATGTTCTGCTTCACGCCGAAATCGTAAGCGACCACCTTGAATTTCGCGGCCGGCTTCACGAACGTTTGGGCATCGAGGTCATAACTGCCCTCGTGCCACGGCTGGCGTTCGCGAATGCTGGCGACCTTGGCGAGATCCACACCGTTCAGTCCCGGAAATGCGCGCGCCTTCGCGATGGCATCATCGGCATCGATCGACTCGCCCGCCACGATGCAACCGTGTTGCGCGCCCTTGTCACGCAGGATACGGGTCAACTTGCGGGTGTCGATGCCGGCGATCGCGACGATGTCCTGGCGTTTCAGGTAATCCGGGAGTGACTCAGAACTGCGCCAGCTGGAAGCGAGCCGCGGCACGTCGCGCACGATCAGTCCCGCCGCCTGTACCCGTCTGGATTCACCATCGACCGGATTGCAACCGGTGTTGCCGATGTGCGGCATCGTCAGAGTGACGATCTGTTGCAGGTACGACGGATCGGTCAGGATTTCCTGATAACCCGTCATCGCGGTGTTGAAAACCACTTCGCCTGCCGTCGCCCCCTCCGCACCGATGGCCTCGCCGTGAAAGAGGGTTCCATCGGCAAGGGCAAGCAAGGCGCGTGTCGGCATGGGCATATTCCGGGTGCAAGTCAACCCACGAGCCACGCGAAAGCGGGCTCGGGGATTCAGTGATTCAGGCAAGATGCAATGCTAGCAGAATCCCGTTCGGCATTCACGGCTCGGTGCGCAACGAGGGCTACAATGCGTGCATTCCGAGGACAACTGCATGCTCGCCGCCATGATGCTCGACCCCACCCGACTCGATCGTCCGGACACGCTGGTTCGCAACGACCCGTTCCCGTTCCTGATCGCGCACGGGCAACTTCCCGAGCAGTCGCGTACCGACCTCAGCCGCGATTTTCCGAAATATTCCGGCGCGGGATTCTTTCCCTACGACGAGAAGGAATGCGGGCCTTCGATCCACGAATTGGTCGACGCGGTGACCTCGCCCGAGTTTGCGAGCGCCGTTGGCGCCAAACTCGGTATCGAAAACCTGGGGCAATACCCGACACTGGTGACGATCTGTCGCCATCTGAACAAGCGCCACGGCACCATCCACACCGACAGCAAGTCGAAGGTGGCAACCGCGCTGATCTACCTCAACTCGAGTTGGCACGACACCAGCGACGGTTGCCTGCGGTTCCTCGCCAAGATCGACGATATCGACGCTGCGATCGCGCCGGAAGTGAAGCCCCTGTACGGCGAATTCGTGATCTTCAAGCGCGCCGACAATTCCTTCCACGGCCACCTGCCCTATGAGGGAGAGCGTCGCGTGATCCAGGTCGCGTGGCTGACCAGTGAGGAAGAAAAGCTGCGCAAGACCCAGCGCGGCACTGCGACGCGACTATTCAAGAAAATTGCCGGCGGACTGGACCGCAAGTTTGGCGCGGGACGCGACCGCAACGCCGCGCATCGGGACTGACGTTCAAATCAGCCCGAATACCGAAGCGGCAGGTGGTGATCTGGTCCTAAGTGGGTATCCGGGTTCAGTGCTCAAACTGACCCGCAGCGGGCGAAAGCGGTGCTGTTTTGCGCACTTTTCGTCATGCACTCCGCGTCGCTGCCGCCGGAGGTACCGTAGCCGCTCGCAGCGCCGGACCAAGCACCGCAGCCTGCCCGATCAACCATAGCGCTACGGCACCAACTGCGGGGTAAACAGGTGGCAGTACCTGCAATGCGTAATACTTCATCAGCAACAGATTGAGCCCATAAGCCAGTACGCAACCGATCACGACACCGCCCGTCACGATCAGGAAGTTCTCGGTTTGGAAATAGCGCAGGATATCGACGCGTGTCGCACCTAGCGCACGCCGGATTCCGATGGCATGGGTGCGCTGCTGCGCCCAGAAGCTTTCCAGCCCGGCAGCACCTGCTGCGGTGACCAATAGCAACGCGGCACCCACAGCCAGCAGCAGGCCAATCATCGCGTTATCCCGGCGGAAATATTGGGCGCGCAACTGCGTGAAGGTTTGCGCGTGGTCGAAAACTCTCAGTGGGTCGCGTTGGCCCAATACATCCACTGCGCGCGTCAACACGCGGTCACGGACTTCTTGGTTGGCCCGTATCACGAAGGTGACGTAATCACCGTTTGGTTTCAGGGGCAAAAGCATCGCGTATTCATTGTCCGCGGCGCCCAATTGTGGGCTCATTCCCATCAGATGCTCGACCACGCCGACTACACGTATTGGATGACCAGAGGCGTAAAACAGCCGCCCCACTGCATCGCCGGTATGGAACAATCGCTCGGCCAACGCTTGCGACAAAATCGCCACCGAGATCTTGTTCAAATTGTCCCCGTTGTCCGAAGGCAGGTACTCGGAAGCCAGAAAATCCCTGCCCCGCATCAGGCGTAACCCGAGTGTTTTCAATTCGCCGGGACCGCCAGCAAAACCCGTCACCTGAAATCCCTGATCCTTTTTCCCGGTATTCCCACTCGCGCTTACGTTGAATCCCATTCCACCATCGAACGGCATTCCCGAAACCACTACCGCGGATTCGACACCGGGAATACCTCGCAAACTTGCCACATCTGCCTGATATTGCGCCAAGCGATCATGATCCGGTACAGCACCGCCATGAGACGCGGCGATCCAACTGCTGTCAATCGTGGCGATGGCGTGTTCCTGCAATCCACTCGGTGCGTCGAGCAGCGCCAGCCGATGCACGATCATCCCTGCGATATTGGTTACGATGGCACAGGTGAACGCGACCGTCAGCACCATCAGCAGGACAATGAGCCTGTGACGTGTCAGGCTGGCGAGCAAAGGCGGCAGGCGCACAAATTTCTCCCTCTTACTGGACCTTCAACTGCAGTGCAGGCGGGATCTGACAGGCGCGCCAGGCGGGCAACAACCCTGCCAATACGCTCGCAATCACAGCCAAGAGGAATGTGCCAAGCACCATGACGGGATCGAGATGTGCGAGCTTGGCGTAAGCGTCTGGCCGCTGACGGACCAGCCATAATCCGAACCAGGTAAACAGCAAACCTAAGGCTCCACCGGTCAACCCGAGAATTGCGGCTTCGGTACCAAGTTGCAAAAAAATGTTGCGCCGCGTCGCGCCCATGGCGCGACGGACGCTGATTTCACCACGACGGCGCAGAAACTTTGCCAGCATTAATCCGACGGTATTGAACAGGCAGACGCACAAGAAACCGCTCGCCAGCCATAACTGGAGGTGCACGTCCGCAGGTATCAGGCGCAGCACGCGCAGGCGCTGCTTTAGGCTGTAAAGCTCGGGAGGCTCATCGCGCGTGAAGCGTCCGTGAGCTTCCTGATCACGCCAGTAGCCGTAAAGAAAGTGCCGATAAGATGCGGCTTGGGGACCTGTATCCAATTCAACCCAGAACTGCAACCAAGTGACTTGATCGCCGGTCCGGTCGCAATCGTGCCCCCAACATGCCATGCCGCCTGCAATCGGCAACTTGAGACTCATGGCTGTATTGAGGGGAAGAAAAAACGAATCCTCGCTCTTGAAGGCCCGTGCGCCGGATGATCCCCCATAAAACAAGGGTTCCGGGTGCCAGTTGCGCAAAACGCCGGTGACTTGGAATTCCCGGTGCTGCAAATCAATGGATTTTCCAATTGCCGCAGTGGCGCTGCCGAACAATTTGCGCGCGAGTTCGCCGTTCAACACCACGACGCGGGCGCGGTCCTCGTCAGTCTGCGCGCTCCAACCAGCTCCCGCTGCGAAAGGTGCGCCAAACATCGCAAAAAAATCGGCGCTGACGTAATGACCGCTGCTGAAAAACGGTTTGACATTGTTGCCGGGGGTTACTGCGACGCGCCCGCCCGCCATCATCGCCTGTCTCACGGCACGATGGGCATGCAGCAAATTGTTCGCATCCATCCAAGTGAAATCCTTGCCGGGTTTAAACTGCGCGAAACTGGGAGGACCTGGTTCAAAATGCGGATAGAACAATTTTGCGCTACGCTCCGGCAACGGATCGCCGGACATCACGTGCAGCACCGTAATCATCGTCATGCTGGCACCAATACCGACGCCAATGGTGAGGACCACTAGCGCAGTAAGTGCCTTGCTGCGTGCAAGTCCACGAATGGCAAGTTCAAGGTAGTAACCAAACATTCCGGTTCTCGTCAGTCTTGTTTTGCCAACGCTGCACGTATCAGTCCATCAAGATCTCGTTCGCTATGGGTTCCAGGGACAACATTCCCATCGATCACCAGCACAGGTGTGGTCTTGATCCCAAGTTTCGCCGCTGTAGCAACATCTGCGGAGACCGACGCAGTTGTTTTCTTATATTGGAGACAAGAGGAAAACCGCGCAACATTGGGCACATTTGCGCGACGGGCTAACTGATTCCAGTCCAGAACTTGCAGACGCTCACTATCGTGGAACAACTCGGATTCGAAAGGTTCATAGACATCTTGTAATGCCGCACATCGTGCTGCAATTGCAGCGATAAACGCTTGCGCATGAATGGAGAGTGGCAAGTCGTAGCGCACAACGGCTAGTCTAGCTGGATAGCGCTTGACCAATTCACGCAATTTTGGCTCAAGATTCTTGCAAAATGGACATTGGTAATCCGAAAATTCGATAATTTTCAGGGACGCATTCGCCTTGCCCAGACTTGGATGCCTGTCAGCAAGGAGGCTTTGCCAGTTACTTATGTGGCCAGTTACTAACGGGGCGCTGCGCCTGAAGAATTCGCGATGCACAGCTACGCCTGCAATCAAGACAGCACAAACCACCAGGATCGCTGTTATCGCATTCTGAAAAAGGTTTTGGCGCTTGGTCATGGCAGATGAGCAGAACGGAGGCAACTTGGAAAGGCCGCGCCCGTATGAACGGGGCGCGGCAAGTCAATCCGAGCCTTGTTCTCAGGGGCTACTTTTGCTTGCAACCGCAGAAGCCGCCGCCGCTCCAACATCCGCCAGAGCAGATGCATGAGCCGCAAACATTTTGCGGACTCACTCGATTACCACCACCGGCGCTGCGGCGAAGCTCGTGGTTGCAACACCCGCAAGGATCGCCAACGACGCCAATATGTTGATCATAATTCTGGACATTGCGGATTCCTCCAATGTGAGATTGAGTTCCTGTTCGCTCTCCGTCGTTCACACAACCTCGGCACTCAACTTCGTTTCTCAGCTGAGAAGCGGCGAAGGGGCAATTGGAATCCTGTACCCCCCCCCTGTCCGTTTGTCAAGCTTTTTCGGGTATCGAGTCAAGGCTCGCGCGACCGCATAGTCGGTTCGGTCAAAGCGACATGATCGCACCCAACACGAAAATCCGCCGCACGCAAGCGCGGGCTCCATCGGCATGTGATTCATCTTCGGTGCTGCTTGTACCGGCTTGCATTACAAAATAGTTTCTGGTCTTCGGCATTGAATCGCATTCATATGCGGACCGATCATTCTTCTACAACAACGGCACCGTCCGCCGGTCACGTTCCAGCGTCCCCAACGAATGACCCTGCTCGGCGAGATATTCCAGCCAACGGTTCAGGAAGGTGTTCATGCGCAACCGATGTTGCATCACGCTGCGGGCCGGCGCGAACGGCCCCAGCACCTGCCACAGGTCGCGTCCCGGTTCGCAATGCAGTGCCTCGGCCATGCGGGCGTCGAGGTACATCCGCAATTGCGCCGACGGCGCCGGATTACCGGTGCTGGCATCGACGATGGCGTAACTGAGTCCCAATTCAACGGTATACGGATGCCGCGCCTGCACGACGAGCCTCACGTCCAACCCGTCATCGACGCTGGAAACGTATTCGCCCGCGGGCAACCGTTCGGGCGCAAACAGCCGCGCGAGCCGCCGGTGGTTCTCGGCATACATCCCCATCAGCCAATCGAAACGGTCGGGCAACAACATGGCCGCAAGCGAACGTGCGCGCGGACGAAATTCGGGACGAGTGAGCAGTGATTCCATGACCCGATCTTAGCGCAGGAATCGCATTTGACACGTCTTGCGTTTTGCGCGCGAAAGGCGCAACGTAATGGTCTGGTGCGAACAACAGCGCCACTTGCCTCGTGGATACGCTATTCCGTCCATTGCGACACGCAATCATTCGTTTCGCACGAGGCTGCAACCGCACTTTCCGAGGACGCACATGCTTCGGCATTTTCTCTCCGCACTGGCGGCGATCGCACTGTTGGGCACCGCAGTTTCCACACCCGGTTTTGCCGAATCTGCCTCGATGCAGCAGGCGCCTGAATTCGCCGGCATCTCCAAATGGATCAACTCGCCACCGCTGACGATGCAGCAATTGCGCGGCAAGGTCGTGCTGATCGATTTCTGGGCGTATTCGTGCATCAATTGCCTGCGCACCTTGCCGCACGTCACGCACTGGTACGACACCTACAAGAACAAGAGCCTGGTGGTGGTGGGCGTGCACACGCCGGAATTCGATTTCGGCAAGAACCCCACCAACGTTGAACGCGCGGTCAAGCACTTCGGCATCCATTACCCGGTGGCCATGGACAACGGCTACCAGACCTGGAACGCCTGGCACAACCAGTTCTGGCCGGCCGAGTATCTCGTCAACCGCGCCGGTGAAGTGGTGCTCACCCATATCGGCGAAGGCAATTATGCGGAGATGGAAAACGCGATCCGCAAGCAACTCGGGCTGCAGCCACTCGCTGCAGCCGCGCATGGCAGCGGCACCGCCGATCTGGCAAGGATCGGTTCGCCCGAGATGTATTTCGGCAGCGACCGCGTGCGCAACCTCGCCAATCCAGCCGAAAACCCGCAGCGCGTCTCCAGCTATCGCACACCGGCATCACTGCCGCTGAACCAGTTTGCCTTGCAGGGTCGCTGGCGCCTGACCGGCAAATATGCCGAGCTGTCGGGACCGCATGGCGAAATCCACCTGCACTTCCACTCGGGCAAGGTCTACATGGTGGCCAGCAGCGAATCGCCCGTCACGCTGTCGATCAGCGTGGACGGCAAACCACAGCCGCCGGTAACCGTGCAGGCAAGCAAGATGTATACGTTGTTCGACAGCAACGATTACCGTGATCACACCATCGTCATCCGCATTCCGAAACCCGGCCTGCACGCTTTCACGTTTACCTTCGGGTAGTGGAGCAGCGCAACCAACATTATCGGGGACGCTTCGCACCCTCGCCCACCGGTGAGCTGCATTTCGGATCACTGGTCGCGGCGCTGGTGACCTGGCTGCGCGCATGGCAGGCGGACGGTGCCTGGCTCATCCGCGTCGAAGACATCGATCCGCCGCGCGAAGTCGCGGACTCGGCCGTTTCCATTCTCTCGACATTGCAACGCCTGGGGCTCGCCGCTACCGCGTCGCCGCTATACCAATCCATGCGGAGCGATGCCTACGCCGCTGCCTTGCAATACCTGCGTGATAACGGTGCGGCATTTCCCTGCTGGTGCAGCCGAACCGAACTCGAAGCTTCAGGAACCTTGCACCACGACGGGCACTGCATCAGCCCGCCACGCGATGACCGCGCGCCCGCATGGCGATTGCGTGTGCCCGGTGGTGTCACCGGGTTCGATGACGCCCTGCAAGGCCCGCAGCACCAGAACATACGCGATGCGGTCGGCGATTTCATATTGCGCCGCGCCGACGGACTTTGGAGCTACCAGCTCGCCTGCGTCGTCGATGACGCCTTCCAGGGCATCACCGAGGTGGTGCGTGGCTGTGACCTGCTTGATTCGACTCCGCGCCAGATCCTGCTGCAACACATGCTGGGACTGCCCACGCCCGCGTACCTGCACCTGCCGCTGGCGGTCGATGCCGCAGGCCGCAAGCTCTCAAAATCCAGCGACGCGCCGCCCATGGACGCACACGCTCCACGCGCGGTGCTGGTGCGCGCCTTGCGCTTTCTCGGTCAGCCGATTCCCGACACATGCGATGTCGCCCACATGCTGGACACCGCCGCACGAAACCTCGATCTGTCACCGCTGCGCGGTTTGACGGCACGCACCGCCGATGCTGAATCGCCGCGTGCGTCTTGAGCAAAGTCGAACGAACTTGCGCCCGGCAAGCCGCCGAGCGTAACAGGTTGCCCGGTTTCTTCGAAGTCTCGCCCGGTTCGCGCGCAAAGCGTAGGATGGTCTCACGACCATCCGCAGAGGAGCCGTCATGAGCGCACGTGTGGCACTGGTTACGGGGGGTACCGGCGGCATCGGTACCGCGATCGTCCATCGCCTGGCCAGCATGGGGCACAAGGTCGTGACCAACTACCGCAGCGAGGAGAAAACCCGCGCATGGCGGGACAAACTGGCCGGCGAGGGTATCGACGTGCTGACCGTCGAGGCCGACGTTTGCAATCCCGAATCGTGCCAGCAAATGGTGCGGACGATCGAAGAAAAACTCGGACCCATCGACATACTCGTCAACAACGCCGGCATCACCCGCGACACCACTTTCCACAAGATGACGTACCAGCAGTGGTGCGACGTCGTGAACACCAACTTGAACGCTTGCTTCAACGTCACACGCCCGATCATCGAGGGCATGCGCGCACGCAAGTGGGGACGCATCGTGCAGATCAGCTCCATCAATGGCCAGAAAGGCCAGTACGGGCAGGCCAACTACGCAGCATCCAAAGCCGGCATGCACGGTTTCACGATTTCGCTGGCGCAGGAAAACGCCCGATTCGGCATTACCGTCAACACCGTCTCGCCCGGCTACATCGGCACCGACATGGTGATGGCCGTGCCCGAAGACGTGCGCGCCAAGATCGTCGCGCAAATCCCGCTTGGGCGCCTGGGTGAACCCGACGAAATCGCCTACGCCGTCGCCTTCTTCCTCGACGACAAGGCCGCCTGGATCACCGGCGCGAACCTCGCGATCAACGGCGGGCATTACATGGGGTGGTGACGCACCCGATCCGGTCGCCCCGGGCGCGGATCGCCTGCAGGCAGGCTCCTACAAAAGTGCTTCGCAGGAGCCTGCCTGCAGGCGACGCGGAACCTCGCCCGGTGCCATCACGCGCGCACGAGGCGCGCAGAATGGACAAGGCCGTCGCATGCGCATGTCATGCGATAATCCGCAACCGTTTCCCTGCATCCATGCGAACCCGCAATGCCCCGCGAAATCCTCGTCACCAGCGCCCTGCCCTACGCCAACGGGCGCATCCATCTCGGCCATATGGTCGAACACACGCAATCCGACATCTGGGTGCGTGCAATGCGGATGGCGGGGCACACGGTGCACTACGTGTGCGCGGACGATGCGCACGGCACCTCGATCATGCTGCGCGCGGAGAAGGAAGGCATCACGCCCGAGGCACTGATCGACGGCGTGTGGCATGAACACACCGCCGACTTGCGCGATTTCGGCGTCGCCTACGATCACTATTCGAGCACCAACAGCGATACCAATCGCGAGCTGACGTATGCCATCTGGCACGCATTGGATGCGAACGGCCACGTCGAATCGCGTCCGGTCAAGCAACTCTACGATCCCGAACGACAGATGTTCCTGCCGGATCGTTTCATCAAGGGCGAATGTCCGGTCTGCCACTCGAAGGACCAGTACGGGGACGCCTGCGAAGTGTGCGGCAGCACCTACAACCCGATCGATTTGATCGAACCGTATTCGGTGGTGTCCGGCGCCAAACCAGTGGAGCGCGAATCGCTGCATTTCTTCGTCAAGCTGGCGAATTTCGAGGCGCTGCTGAAGGACTGGCTGGAGGAACGCCGCACCGCTGGCGGCTTGCAATCGGAAGTCGTCAACAAGTTGAAGGAATGGTTCGCCGACGGCCTGCGCAGTTGGGACGTGTCGCGCGACTCGCCCTACTTCGGATTCGAAATTCCGGATCAACCCGGCAAGTATTTCTATGTGTGGGTCGATGCACCGATCGGCTACCTTGCCGCATTCCGGGAATTGTGCGAGAGCGGTTCCAAGTCCGAGCTGACGCCGGCCGATTTCGAACGCTTCACGCGCGCCGGCAGCGATGCCGAGATGATCCATTTCATCGGCAAGGACATCCTCTATTTCCATACCCTGTTCTGGCCAGCGATGCTGCATGGCGCCAATCTTGCGATGCCGAGCGCGGTGAACGTGCACGGGTTCCTTACTGTCGATGGCGCCAAGATGTCGAAGTCGCGCGGAACGTTCATCAATGCGCGCACCTATCTCGACCACCTGGATGCGGATTACCTGCGTTATTACTTGGCATCGATGCTGGGCCCGACGCTGGCCGACATCGACCTCGATCTGAAATCGTTCGAGGAACGCGTCAATTCGCACCTGGTCGGCAAATGGGTGAACATCGCCAGTCGCTGCGCCGGCTTCGTGCACAAGTTCTTCGACGGCAAGCTGGCCGAAGCATTGCCGGAAGCCGAACGCGCGCGCTATGACGCGGCGGCGGTGAAACTGGAAGTCTGTGCCTCGCTGTACGAGTCACGCGATTACGCCACGGCGACGCGCGCGATCATCGAAGTCGCCGACGAAGCCAATGCCTATGTCGCCGAACACGCGCCGTGGGTGCTGGCGAAAGACGAAAGCAAACGGGCGGAACTGCACACCGTCTGCACGCTGGCGCTCAATTATTTCCGGCTGCTGACGGTCTGGCTGGCACCCGTGGTGCCAGCGGTCAGCGCACGCGCATTCGCGTTTCTTGGCGAAACGCCGACACGTTTCGAAGCGGCTCGCGAGCCGTTGCTGGGCCACGCGGTGCAGCCGTTCAAGACACTCGCCACGCGTATCGACCCGAAGCAAATCAAGGCCATGATCGAAGCCTCGAAGGAATCGTTGCAGGCGAACAAGAACCCATCCCCACCCGACGTTGCTACGCTCGGCGTCCTGCCTCGCGAAGCAACCCAGCCCTCCGCTCCTGCTTCGGGCGCTCATCGGCGCGCGGACCTACGGTCCGCAAACGCGCCGATTCGCCCCCTTGAAGGGGAGGGCTCAAAAGCGCGAACCATCACGATGCCAAACGCCGAACCGCAAGCCCAGCACTCCACTTCTCCCGGCGGCCCCCGGTCCCTGGTCCCCGGTCCCGAGTTGGTCTCCATCGACGACTTCGCCAAGCTCGACCTGCGCGTAGGCAAGGTTGCCGTCTGCGAAGCGGTCGAAGGTTCCGACAAATTGTTGCGCTTCGAACTGGATGCCGGCGAACTCGGCAAGCGACAGATCTTTTCGGGCATCAAGGCGGCCTATCCGGAGCCGGGAAAACTTGTCGGCCGCAGTGTGGTGTTCATCGCCAACCTTGCGCCACGCAAGATGCGCTTCGGCATCAGCGATGGCATGATCTTGTCAGCCGGAACTGGCAGCGAGGATTTATTTCTGCTGGATGCCGATACCGGCGCCAGGCCGGGCATGCCGGTCAAGTAAGCGCCGCACGCGCGCTCAACGCTCCTGGTCGGTCGGCCGCAACAGGATCTCGTTGATGTTCACGTGCGGTGGCTGCGTCACGCAGTAGAGCACCGCATTGGCGATGTCCCCGCTCTGCAACTGGCGCATCGAATCGGCCCATGCATTGATTGCCTTTTGGGTGTCGGCATGGCCGATGTGGTCGCGCAGTTCGGTTGCGGCCACGCCGGGTTCGATCACGCTGACGCGGATGCGATCCTTGTACACCTCCTTGCGCAGCGACTCCGAGAACGCCACCACGCCGAACTTGCTGGCGCAGTAACCGCCACCATTCACGCTGGCGATGCGGCCGGCAGTGGAGGCGATGTTGACGACGTGGCCATCGCGGCGCCTGCGCATGCCGGGCAGCGCGGCCTGCGTCGCAGCGATCAGTGCCAGCACGTTGAGGTCGAACATGTGCCGCCAGCGGTCGAGATCGGCCGTGTCGATCGGCTCCAGGTACATCACGCCGGCGTTGTTGACCAGGATGTCGAGCCTGCCGAAGTGCGTTTCCGCTTCGCGCACCACGCGCTGCGGCTCGCCGTCCTTCGCGATATCCGCCGCAATCACCAGCGCCTCGCCCTTGGCGTCGTGAATGCGCCCGGCCAGCGCCTGCAGACGGTCCTCGCGGCGTGCCGTGATCGCCACCTTCGCGCCTTGGGCCGCCAGCGCCATGGCACAGGCTTCACCAAATCCGGAAGACGCCCCAGTAACCAGCGCCACCCGTCCGTCGAGCTTGGATTGCATGATCGTTCCTCACCGAAAACGCCGACCGTAATGCTACAGTCGTGAACGTGGCGTCGGTCCGCGCAGAGAGGAACCCGCGATGCAGAAAACGTTCGTATTGCCGTCAATCGTGCTTGCGCTCGTCGGCGCCTACACGCAGCCTGCCGGGGCCGCGGCGACGGCAGCCAAGTCTGCACCCACCATGCAGCAGGTGTTGGACGCGTCGAAGCCCTCCGACTGGCGCCCGCTGAATCCCGACGACACGCTGTACATGGACTTAGCCCAAGGCCGTGTGGTGATCGAACTCGACCCGGCGTATGCGCCGCTGCACGCGCAGAACATCCGCATGCTCGCGCACGAGCATTACTGGGACGGTCTTGCCATCCTGCGCGTGCAAGACGATTTCGTGACGCAATGGGGCGACCCCGCCGCCGAAGCCAAGCACCCGGCGCATCCGCCACGCTCGCTCGGCAACGCCAAGGCGACGATCGCACCTGAATTCGAACGCGACAGCGCGTCCAACCTGCCGTTCACGAAACTTCCCGACGGCGACGTGTATGCACCAGAAGTCGGTTTCAGCGACGGGTTTCCGGTCGCACGCGATCCGAAAACCGGCAAGACCTGGTTGGTGCACTGTTATGGCATGGTCGGCGCTGGCCGCGACAACGCGCCTGATTCCGGCCCCGGCACCGAACTCTACGCTGTGATCGGCCAAGCCCCGCGTCAGCTCGACCGCAACATCGCACTGATCGGACGCGTGGTGAAAGGCATGCAATATCTCGCGGACCTGCCGCGCGGCAACGGTCCGATGGGCTTCTACAAGAACCCGGCGCACCAGACCAGAATCCTGCGTGTGCGGCTCGCCTCCGACCTGCCGCCCTCGCGGCGCATGCACCTCGAAACGCTGCGCACCGACACCCCAACCTTCGCCGCACTCGTCGAATCGCGCCGCAATCGCGCGGACGCGTGGTACCACTACAAAGTCGGCAAGATCGACGTCTGCAACGTGCCGCTGCCGGTACGCAAGATACCGTAGCTCACGGTCGCGAAAAGCCGGGTAGGCCGGATCAAGCCGCGCAAGCGGCGACTGCGCCGCAGGAGTGGCGCGAACGGCGAAGCCGGGCCGGAAGGCAGGATGCCTGGAGTCTTCCGGCGATGATTCCGAAGCCGGTCCCGCACCGCCGGCTCCGGCCTGCGGCCTTGAGCCGGCCTACGCAAGAGCAAGCAGAGCGGACACCAAGGCCGCCGGGTCAGAACTCCACGGCCCCTTGGAACATCCAGCTACCGGCGTGCTGATTCTGGGCCTGTTCGCGCATGTAACCAAGGCGCAAACCAAACCCGTGCGTCGGCCACAACGACAGGCCGGTGCGCAACGTCGAGATGTCTCGTGCAAGGCCGACACCGGTGACCGGCAACCAGTTGTCGAAGCCCGTGAAACTGGCGTCGAACACATCGCCGTACTGGTGCAATGCATGTTGCCAACTGGCGCTGGCGTCAAGCCGCACCCGCATGCCGTCGTCGAGCCGCCAGCCGCGCAGTGCGCGCAAGCCGAACCCCGTCTGCACGCGGCCCACCTCGCGCCCGTCCGCCTTCAAGCCGAACCCCAACCCGCCCTGCTCGGCGAACGCCCCCATGTCGAGGCGCTGGTAACGCAGGTCCACGAAGGGCGTGATATTCAGGCGTCCGGCGTGCATCCGATAGCCGCCCTCCAGCGAGCTGGCCAGGAAACGGCCGGTAAATCCCGTACCGACCGGCGCATTCAGGCGCCCCAATTGCAACAAGCGTTGCATGTCTTCACGGTACCAACCTTGCGCAACCTGCGCGCTCGCATACCACGGCCCCTTGGTCACACCACCGTATACCGCGAGGTGATTCGTCCAGGTGCGGTTGTGGTTCCACGACGCATCGAGCTGGCCGAAACCGAGGCTCTGCCCCGCCGCCACACCCAAAAACGCGTGCGAACCAATCCGCATGTCGGCACCTGCCACGCCACCGCTGCTGCTGAACGTCGCCCCCGCATAGCCGCTCCGCTGCAGGTTGCCCTGCCAGCCCAGGCTGCTGTACCAGATTCCCGAGTGCGCACTTCCGTTCAGAAGGTCGACGAAATGCTCGGACAAAGCCTGATCGCTCGCCGTGATGCTGTCGAACAACATTGCGGCGCTGGCCGCGTGCAATTGCCCGGAAAGGCTCTGCAAGGTGGCGTGCGCATTCTGCACGGTCGGCGAATGCTGGATGGCACCGGCGCCCTCGAGCACGCCGGTCGCCACAGTGTTTCCGGACGCCTGCGCGGTGTTGATGGAATCGAAACCGAGTTGCACGCGTTGCGCGGCACCGACCGAGGCCGGGTCGACGATGCCCAGCGATGTCGCGGTAGTGCTGATGCTGAGGCCGGCGGTATTCAGATACACCACGCCATGACTCAAGTCGTAATGGATGGTCGTATCCACGAACATCACGCCCGTGTCCTGGACGAGCGTCGGGTCGAACTGACCGACAATGCCACCCGTAGCCGTGAGTACGTTGGTATCCCCGCCAGCGGTATACCCGCTGTCTTGTCCGGTCACCTCCAGCTTGCCAGACAGCGTTGCACTGCCAGTCACGACCAGCGCACTGCCCAGGCTGACCGCCAAGGTCCCGGTTGAAGTCTGGCTGTAATTGCCTGCCACCTTGGTTTTGCCGCCGTGCACGGCCACCCTGCCCGCATTGGCAAGATCACCCGTCACACCGGGGACACCATCCAGCATGCCGCCACTGGCGACCGTGACCTTGCCCGGCAAGGCGTGCACTGCCTGCAGCACGCCGTTGTTGATGGTGGTGCCGCCCGTATACGTATCGCTGCCGGAAAGCATCAACGTGCCGGGACCGGAAAGCGTCAGGCTGCCGATGCCGCTGATGTCGTTGGCGAACGTCCAGGTTGTGCTGGATGGAATGTTCGCGTCGAAATCGATGGGTGCGAATTCGGCCGGGCCCTTCACCGCCTTGGCCGCGTCGACCATGCCCCAGCCGAAGGTCGGGTTCGGCGTCGTGCCACTGCCGTCATCCAGCGGCGTGGCGGTGGTCAAGATGGTATCGGTCAGGTTCGGCGCGCTCATCCCCGGGAACGCCTGCAGCACCTGCGCGGCAACGCCCGTGACGATGGCACTCGCCGTCGAGCTGCCAATCGGGTGTCCGCTCCCGAAGGCTGGCTCGGCGGGCACCGTCCAGACTTCGGCCGGTGCCGAAAGACACCAATCGGCGGCGACGCCACAAGGGGTCCCGCCGTGACTCTCCTTGTACAAGCCGGCCGGATTGCCGTTGGTGTCGATGTCGACGCCGGCCACCGCGATGATGTAGCCCTTCATGTCCGGAAACAGGTACGGCAAACCAGCGTTGACACTGGGATTTGCTTGCGCCGCGCTGTCGCCGGTGCCGAATATCTGCAACACGTCAGCCGTTGCGACCGGCTTCAACAGCGCGTAGACCTGCGCCGCAGCCGAATCGGTCGCCGTCAGCTTGGTGACGTCACCTCCGACACCGAACCCCTCGCTGATGACCCTGACGCCTTGCGCGATCAGGTCCGTGTAGGCCTGCGCGGTGGGATTGCAAGTCTCGCCTGCGAGCGTGCCGTAACCGGAACAAACCTGCGCGACGTAAAGATCGGCGCCGGGTGCCACGCCGCCGTTGAATTGCACGGCCGCAGCACTGTTGGAATACGGATCGCCCGCGATCAGTTGCGCGGTCACCGTGCCGTGCCCGAAGTTGTCGTTTGGAGACGACGAACCACCGGACACGTAGCTCTGGAACCAGGCCACCTTGTTGCGACCGGTCGCATCGCTGGCATTGAGCGCGGGGTCGCTCGGGTCGACGCCGGAATCCATGATGCCAACCTTGACGCCCTTGCCCGTGAAACCGGCCGTCTGCGCGGGCGCAACACTGGTCGGGATCAACTGGTTGTTGTGCGAATCGTACGGCGTAGATGGCGGTGGCGGCGGCGGCGACACTGGCGGTGGCGGCGGTGGCGGCGGACTTGGTGGCGACGGTGTTGCAGGCGGCGTCTTCACCATGCCGTTGCCACCGCCTCCCCCGCACGCAGCGAGACTGAAGGTCATGGTCGCCACGGCCAGACCGGCGAGCACGGCGGTTGCCAATTTCCGCTTTTCCATTCCGACCCCCCAACGCTCAGATTGATTCAGCGCTCAAACGAGATTATCAGCCAAGCTCGTCACGGGAACGCGCCGGCACTGCAAAGGCAATCCCTCGCGCGTGACACCCATCCGTGAAACCCCGGCGCACACCCCACGACGCCACGATACATCGTCCCGGTCGCGCCGTCAGGCCATCATGGATGTCGGCAAGTTCCGCAACACCCGGGGTCGTGTCGAGAAGCCGTGAAGAGGGTCCCGGAATGGCGGCGTAAAACAAATGCAGGGCGGGATAAGCCGCGTGGCGGCGCATCCCGCCAAAGGCGGACCACGGCGGGGCGCCGCCCGCCCTGCAGAAACCGCAAAAAAGTTTCGTGCGAAACGCGAAGCAGCTCCCGCCGCCGAGTGCCGGCGAAATTTTGTTCAAAACATGTGCCGCTCGATTCCCAGATACGCCAGGATCTTGCTGGCGATCTCCTCGATCGAGGTATGCGTGGTGTTGAGCGAGGGAAGGTTTTCACGGCGAAAGATCTGGTCGGCCAGCACCAGTTCGCGTTTGCAGCGATCGAGCTTGGCATAGCCGCTGCCCGGTCGGCGCGCCTCACGCACCTGCGCCAGGCGCACCGGGTCGATGGTGAGGCCGAACAGCCGCTTGCGATGCGGTTGCAGTCGCTCGGGCAGGTGGTCGTATTCCAGGTCTTCCTCGGTCAACGGGTAGTTGGCGGCTTTCACGCCGTAATGCAAAGCCATGTACAGACAGGTTGGCGTCTTGCCGACGCGCGACACGCCGACCAGGATCACGTCGGCCTGGCTGTAATCGAGATTCACGCCATCGTCGTGCGCCAGCGCGTAATTGGTGGCGTCGATGCGCGCCTCGTACTGACCGAAATCGACCAATCCGTGTGCGCGATTGACCGCGCCCGACCGGCGCGCGCCGAGCTCCAGCTCCAGCGTGCCGATGAACGGCGCCAGCACGTCGATCATCAACGCGCCCGATTCGGCAATGATCTCGCACAACTGGGGGTCGACGACGGTGTTGACGACGATCGGTCGTTCATCGTCCTGCGCGAAGAAGGTCTTGATGCGCAACGCGGCGGCACGCGCCTTGTCGGGCGTATCGACGAAGGCGATACGGTGGCCGTCGAACTGCACGCCTTCGAATTGCGCCAGGATGGAATTGCCGATGGTTTCGGCGGTGATGCCGGTGGAATCGGAAACGAAAAACACCCTTCTGCGACCATCGCCGTTCAAGGCACGTTCTCCCGTGATGTTGGGCTCGGCACAGCGCCCGCGCCGCGCCCGTCGAGTGTACCGGCAGTGACTGAACACAACCGGCGCTTCGGCTTGTCACGCCACGCCGGCCCGGCGAAAATGGCGGTCTTGCGGACCGCGGGTCCGGATATGGAGATGGTCGTGACCGAACTCGTGTTGTGGCTCGACAAGTTGCGCATGACCGACTTGGCCAAGGTCGGCGGCAAGAACGCCTCGCTGGGCGAAATGATCGGCAATCTCGCCAACCTCGGCGTATCGGTGCCGGGTGGTTTCGCCACCACCGCGGATGCCTTCCGCGAATACCTGGAAAAGAGCGGCCTCGCCGACAGTATCCAGCAACGCCTCGCCACGCTTGACGTGGAAGACGTCAATGCATTGACCGCAGCCGGCAAGGAAATCCGCGGCTGGATCGTCGACACCGCCCTGCCCGCCGAGCTGGAAAAGGCGATCGGCGCGGCTTACGAAAAGTTGTGTCACGAGGCGGCTGTTGTGGAAAGTGCAGGCCATGGACAGCCGACTTTTGATTCTCGCGATCAGGGACGATCGCATAAAGATGTCCCGGTTGCGGTACGTTCCTCGGCAACGGCGGAAGACCTTCCCGATGCGTCATTCGCCGGCCAGCAGGAAACTTATCTGAACGTCACGGGCATCGAGGACGTGCTGCACAAGGTCAAGGAAGTCTTCGCGTCGCTGTACAACGATCGCGCGATCGCCTATCGCGTGCACCAGGGTTTCAAGCACGAGGAAGTGTTCCTGTCCGCAGGCGTGCAATTGATGGTGCGCTCGGACATCGGCGCGTCGGGCGTGCTGTTCACGCTCGACACCGAATCCGGCTTCCGCGAAGTGGTGTTCGTGACCGCCAGCTACGGCCTGGGTGAAATGGTCGTGCAGGGCGCGGTGAATCCGGACGAGTTCTACGTATTCAAGCCAACCTTGCGTGCCGGCAAGCAGGCGGTGCTGCGCCGCAACCTCGGCGCCAAGCAGCAGCGCATGGTGTATTCCGACCAGCCGGGCGAGCGCGTGCGGATCGAAGCGACACCGGAAGAACTGCGCCGCAAGTTCTGCATCAACGACGCCGACGTCGAATCGCTGGCGAAGCAGGCGCTGATCATCGAGGAACACTACAAGCGCCCGATGGACATCGAGTGGGCGAAGGACGGCGTCACCGGCAAGCTCTACATCGTGCAGGCGCGCCCGGAAACGGTGAAGTCGCGCGCGCACGCGACGCAGCTCGAACGTTTCCAGTTGAACGAGAAAGGCAAGGTGCTGGCGGAAGGCCGTTCGATCGGCCAGAAGATCGGTGCCGGCACCGCGCGCGTGATCAAGTCGCTGGACAAGATGCACGAGTTCAAGGAAGGCGACGTGCTGGTCGCCGACATGACCGACCCGGACTGGGAGCCGATCATGAAACGTGCCGCGGCGATCGTGACCAACCGCGGCGGCCGCACCTGCCACGCCGCGATCATCGCGCGCGAGCTCGGCGTGCCGGCCGTGGTCGGCACCGGCGATGGGTTGCAGAAAATCCCCGACGGTCACGCCATCACGGTGTCCTGCGCCGAGGGCGATACCGGTTTCATCTACGACGGCAAGCTGAAATTCGAGCGCATCACCACCGACCTCGGTGACATGCCGAAGGCACCGCTGAAGATCATGATGAACGTCGCCAATCCCGAGCGCGCGTTCGACTTCGGGATGTTGCCGAACCAGGGCATCGGCTTGGCACGTCTCGAAATGATCATCGCCAGCCACATCGGCGTACATCCGAAAGCGCTGCTGCAATACGACCAGCAGGATGCGGAAACCAAGAAGAAGATCGACGAGCGCATCGCGGGTTACGCAGGTCCGGTCGATTTCTATATCGACCGGTTGGCCGAAGGCATCGCCACCATCGCGGCTTCGGTATATCCAAAGACCGTGATCGTGCGCATGTCGGATTTCAAATCGAACGAATACGCCAACCTGCTCGGCGGCAGCAGGTACGAGCCGCATGAGGAAAATCCGATGATCGGGTTCCGCGGCGCTTCGCGCTACGTGGATGATTCCTTCGCCGAAGCGTTCGGGTTGGAATGCAAAGCGGTGAAGAAGGTCCGCGAGCAGATGGGCCTCGACAATGTGTGGGTGATGATTCCGTTCATCCGCACGCTCGACGAAGGCAGGAAAGTCATCGACGTGTTGAAGTCGAATGGCCTGAAACAAGGCGAGAGCATCGACGGCAACGAAGCACTCAAGGTCATCATGATGTGCGAGGTGCCGTCCAACGCGCTGCTCGCCGATGAATTCCTCGACATCTTCGATGGCTTCTCGATCGGCTCGAACGACCTCACGCAATTGACGCTGGGCCTCGATCGCGATTCCTCGATCGTGGCTTCGCTGTTCGACGAGCGCAATCCAGCGGTCAAGAAACTGCTCGCGATGGCGATCAAGACCGCGCGCGCCAAGGGCAAGTACGTCGGCATCTGCGGACAGGGACCGAGCGATCATGCCGACCTCGCCGAATGGCTGATGGACCAGGGCATCGAGTCGGTGTCGTTGAATCCGGACACTGTGGTCGACACCTGGTTGCGGCTGGCAAAGCACAAAGGCTGAATGCGGTTGGTTTCTTGGGTCGCGAGCACGCTCGCGCCTACACAACCGCTTTGTAGGAGCCTGCATGCAGGCGACCAGGTGGCGACGTCTGTCCGCGGGCGATCGAAGACGGCCGCTTTCGCCTGTGCCATTAGTCATCGTGACCCACCGATTGCCGCATGGCATCATCGGCGGCTGGTCGACGCGCATCCGCGCCATCATCGACTGCTCCCCCGTTCGTCTGGAGTCCCCTCGCATGAAGATCGTCCGGCCCTGCGCCATCGCACTTGTTTTCGTTTTCGCCGCCGGTGCGGCCAGCGCGACATGGGCCGCCACGCCCGCCGAGCCGGTTTCGCGCTACAACCCGCAGGCGTTGTTCGCGCCGCTCCATTACCAATACCCCGTCAACGTCTACCGTTCGTACGATGGCCGCCCGGGTCCGGACTACTGGCAGAACCGCGCGGATTACGAAATCCACGCAACACTCGATCCGGAATCAAGAACGCTGACCGGCACGGAAACCATCACCTACACCAACAACAGCCCGGAACCGCTCGGTTACTTGTGGTTGCAGTTGGACCAGAACCTGTACCGCAAGAATGCGCGCGGCAATTTCAGCGCCGACCATGCGCCCGGCCCGAACGATCACACCGACGGCGACGTGATCACCGAGGTGCAGGTCGAAACCGCTCACGGTGGCCGCAGCGCACATTACATCGTCAGTGACACCCGTATGCGCATCGACCTGCCGCAACCGGTCGCCGCGCATGGTGGCAAGGTGAAGGTCCGCATCGCATGGCATTACACGGTGCCGGCCCAGTTCGGCGGACGCAACGACTGGTATCACACCAAGAACGGCGACGTCTTCGAAATGGCGCAGTGGTATCCGCGCATGTGCGTGTACGACGATCTGCGTGGCTGGGACACCCTGCCCTTCCTCAACAACGAGTTCTACCTCGAATACGGCAACTTCGATTACTCCATCACCGCACCGTGGAACATGCTCGTGGTCGGATCCGGCCAATTGGTGAATCCCGAGCAGGTACTGACCAGAACCGAACGTGCGCGGCTGGCCAAGGCCCGCGACAGCGAAAAGACGGTGATGATCCGTTCGGCTGCCGAAGTCAACGATCCTGCGAGTCGCCCGAAGCAAAGCGGTACGCTGACCTGGCACTTCAAGATGCACGACAGCCGCGACGTCGCCTTTGGTGCGTCGAAAGCCTACGTGTGGGACGCCGCGCGCATCGACCTGCCGAGCGGCAAGCACGCACTGGCGCAGTCGGCGTATCCGGTGGAAAGCATCGGCAAGGATGGCTGGCAGGATTCGACCCAGGGCGTCAAATACACCATCGAGTATTTCTCGAAATACCTCGGCTTCGACTATCCGTGGCCGAACGCGATCGCCGAAGCCGGCGTCGCCGGCGGCATGGAATATCCCGGCATCGTGTTCGACTGGTACAAGGCCAAGGGCTACGGCCTGTTCATGCTGGGCGTGCACGAATTCGGCCATACCTGGTTCCCGATGATCGTGGGCTCCAACGAGCGTCGCGATGCGTTCATGGACGAAGGTTTCAACACCTTCGTCGACGCATTGGCGCACGCGCACTGGGGCAAGACCCACAACGGTCAGTTCGCGCCGAAGAAGGACAGCGAATACGCGCCGATCACCGGCGACCCGGCCAAGGACATCGTCAAGGAAGTGTTCGACGACCCGAACGCACCACCGCCGCTCACCCGCGCCGATGCGATCAAGGAGAAGTATCGGCATCCGGTGACGTACTTCAAGACCGCCTATGGGCTCATGCTCTTGCGCAACCAGATTCTTGGACCCGAGCGCTTCGACCCCGCGTTTCGCCAATACGTGCATGACTGGGCGTTCAAGCACCCGTCGCCATCGGATTTCTTCCGGCTGATGGACAGTGCCGCGGGCGAAGATTTGTCGTGGTTCTGGCGCGGCTGGTACCAGCACAACTGGAAGCTCGACCTCGCCGTCACCGGCGTGAAGTACCGTGACAACGATCCTGCGAAAGGCGCGCTGGTCATGGTCGCAAACCTCGACAAGTTCGCGATGCCGGCGATGCTGAAGGTGACCTGGGACGACGGCAGCACGACTAAAGTGCGCGTGCCGGTCGCGACATGGATGCAGCACAAGCAATTCGACGTCGCGGTGCCGGGCAGCAAACGCATCAAGAGCGCCACCATCGATCCGCAGCAGGTACTGCCGGACGTGAATCGCGCCAACAACACGTTCAACGTCGGAGTTTCACGCAAGCAGTGAGCAACAAGTGCTCGACGGCATCTCGTGGGAGCGGGCTGCGTGCGAATGACAAGTAGGTTGGGCTGAGCGGCTCCTCGCGAAGCCCAACAGACCGCCGTGGCTGCATGAACCCCGATCCGGACCGATCATGTTGGGCTTCATCCGCAGAATGCGCGGATTCAACCCAACCTACGACGCTCGCTGTGGGAGGGCCGGCGCGGAGCACCGTCTTTTTCTTTTACCCACGACACCGGCAGCTCGACCAGCCCCGTCGCGCGCATGGTGCGCTCCCACAGCACTCGTTTTGCTGGTGGGAGCGGGCCATGCCCGCGACACCGGCATGCCACAATGCTGCCCTGCCCGCTTCCAGAGCTGAAATGCCAGCATGAACAGCCCCCAGCATCGCCGTGCGTTCAATCGCTCCGACTGGATCATCATCGGTGGCTGTGCCGTCCTGATCGCGGCGGCGGCAATTGCGCGTTTTGCCGGCGCGGGCGCGGTGCTCGCGTTCCTGTGTTCGGGCCTTGCGGTCGCGCTGCTGGCCGCGCTGGTCGGACGCTCGGTCGAGCAACTCGGCGACCGCTTCGGCGCGGGCGCGACCGGTGTGCTGCAATCCGCATTGGGCAACCTGCCGGAATTGTTCATTGCGTTGTTCGCACTGAAGGCCGGCTTGATGATGGTGGTGCAAGCCGCACTGATCGGCTCGATCCTCGCCAACCTGCTGCTGGTGCTCGGGCTGTCCTTCACCGTCGGCGGCCTGCGCCATGGCACCCAGCGCATCGACTCGCAACGTGCGCGTGCGACCACGGTGCTGATGTTGCTGGCGGTCGCGGCGATGGTGGTGCCGTCACTCGCGAGCTACGTGCACACGCCGGCGGCGCCGCACGAGGACACCATCGCGCTGGTGGTCGCCGTCATCCTGCTGGCGTTGTTCGCGATCACGCTGCCGGCTTCATTGAAAAGCAAGCCGGCCGGCGACGCCGCTGAACAGCACGAGCCGCCACGCTGGCCACTGCCGTTGGCGCTCGCGATGCTGGCCGGTTCGGCGCTCGCCGCCGCGTTCGTGTCGGAATGGTTCGTGCACGCGCTGGAGCCGGCGATGCATGCGCTGCACATTTCCGATGCGTTCGCCGGCTTGGTGGTGGTCGCGATCGCCAGCAATGCGGTCGAGAATGTGGTTGGCATCCAGCTTGCGGTCAAGAACCGTTCGGAATACGCATTTTCCGTGGTGATCAATTCGCCGTTGCAGATCGCGCTGGTGCTTGCGCCCGCGTTGGTGATCCTGTCGCGCCTGTTCGGCTTCACACCCTTGACGCTGGTGTTCCCGCCGATGCTGGTCGCAACCGTCGCGATCGCGGTGCTGGTGACGGCCTTCATCACCTTCGACGGCGAATCCGACTGGGGCGAAGGCGTGACGATGCTGGCGCTGTACGCGATCATCGCAACGGTGTTCTGGTGGGGATAGAACCAACCCGGCGACATGCATGCACCCTCCGGACGGCGTGTCGCATTTCGCTGCCATTCCGTGGTCTTGCAGGTCCGGGCCCGCAACCGGGGAGTAACCTGCCCGGGACCCCGCGACCGGATGGATTGCGCTTGCCCGAAAACGGAGTAGCTTAGGCACACTCGGGGGTGTTGAACCGCCCAAGGCTGCGCGCAAGAGTGCGTGTCATGTCTATCTCGCCAAGGCACCTCGGTTTCGCACCGAAAGTTCCGGCCGTCCGGCCCGGAACCCTCAGGAACAACTTCGTCCCAGCCACGCAAACGCCGCACCTGCCGGTGCCCTTGCCCTTGCGCGTGCGCTTCCGGCTTCGCATTCGTTGCCTGCCACAGCAAATTTCCTGGCACCAAGCCACAGCGCGCAACGCCGGCCAGGCGGCGGCGCCATCATCCTGAAGGAGATTAGCGATGAAACGACTCTTGATTGCCTTGCTGGGTGCATTGCTCCTCGTCGTGGCGGTGCCGGTACTTGCCCGACCGGGACATCCCGCCCAGACATCGGCGAACGCCCCGACCATGCACCGTTATCTGATCAAGCGCACCTTCCCTCCGGGCGCGCTGGCCGGGCTCAATCAAGCGACCAAGGACAAGGTCAACACCACCAACGCGAAGTTTCACGTGAAGTGGATCCGGTCCTTTGCCACCGCGGACAAGAACCTGACGTTCTGCGTCTATGAGGGTCCAAGCAAACAGGCGATCCGGGACGCTGCCAAGGCCAACGGCCTGCCCGTGGATCAGATTTACGAGGTGCCGGTGACACTGATGCCGCACAGCAAGGACAGGGTGGTCCACTGACCATCGCCTCGCCGCGCCACTGAAGAACATGGGGCGCCGTGGGTGGGCGCGGTGCCCTGTTTTCACTGGTCGGGCGAGGATGATGTGCGCGCAAATATCACGGGAGTGACCGATGAAAATCCGGGTGAGTTTGGTTGCGTTGCTTCTCTGCGTCAGCACGGCTCACGCGCAGAATTACCCTGCGCCGATCAAGGCGCTGACCCACAAGGGCGTCAGCATCGTCGGCAGCATGCAGGCCCCGCCGGGTTTCAAGGGTTATCTCGGCAAGTACGGCGGCGATCCGATTCCGATCTACCTTCTTCCCGACGGCAAACACGTGATCGTCGGCACCTTGTACGACAGCCACGGTACCGACCTGACCGAAGTCGCGTTCGCCACCGCGACCCGGCCGCGGTTCGATCCCGCGCTCTGGGACGAATTGGCAAAGTCGGCATGGATCGCGGAAGGTGCGACGAAACCCAGGCACATCGTTTACATTTTCACCGATACCGAGTGTCCTTATTGCCACAAGCTGTGGCAGGCTTCACGCGCATACTTGCGCTCCGGAACACTGCAGGTGCGCAACATCATCGTCGCGGTGATCAAGCCGATCAGCCTGGGACGCGGCGCCGCCCTGCTCACCGCCAACGATCCCGTGGCGACTTTCGAGCGGCACGAGACCGCATTCGGGCATAGTTCGCTCAAACCGCTCGCGAAAGTGGATGCGGGATTGCGCGCAACGATCGAAGCCAACAAGGCGCTGATGGATCGCTTTGGCGCCTACGGCACTCCGGTCATCGTATACCGTGACGCCAGCCACCGATTGCAAATGTTTCAGGGCATTCCCGATCAATCCACCATGCAGAAAATCTTCGGAACCGACTGACGCATCGATGATCCAGCCGCGCTCCCGGCCATCGTGATCGACATCTTCATGGCTGCCCCGTACTTCCTGCGACTCTGACGACAGCTGCGTACGGCATCTGCGCGCTGCTGGCCGTGGTTGGTACCGGGCTGGCCCCGATGGTGCCCGCCGGATACAAGGCAGCAAGCCGATGACAGCGCGGCGGGGTTGCGACGGTCTAAACTAGGGCGTGTTCACACTATCGGAGTGCATCGGCAATAAGCGCGAAATTGATGAACCCGAGGAACATCACGTCCAGCTTTTCGAATCGGGAAAAGATCCGCCGAAATCCCTTGAGGCGTCGAA
>JBOHYW010000015.1:0-33547 GCA_050738155.1 Rhodanobacteraceae bacterium | reverse complement strand
GGGTATCGCGGGTGATCAACGGTCACAGCAACGTGCGTGACAGCACCCGCGAACAGGTGATGCGTGCCATACGCAAGCTTGACTACATACCCAACGCGGCAGCCAAATCGCTGGCCTCCGCCAGGACTTCGCGCATAGCGTTGATCTATACCAACCCGAGCACCGCCTACCTGAGCGAGCTGTTGGTGGGGGCGCTGCGTGGCACCGCGAGAACCGCAGTGCAGTTGGTCATCGATTCCTGGGATCACTTTGGTGACGAAGCCAGACGCAGCGCAGCGCGCGCGCTGGCCAAAAGCGTGGCGGGCGTGATCTTGCCGCCGCCGCTGTGCGAATCCAGGGTGGTCGTCCCGGAATTGATCAAGGCGGGCGTGCCCGTGGTGGCAATCGCTTCGGGACGCAGCAGCTACAACATTTCCCGCGTGCGTATCGACGACTTCGCCGCCGGCAAGGAAGTGACCGAGTACCTCGTCGCACTCGGCCACACCCGCATCGGCTTCATCAAGGGGCACCCCAATCTGACGGCCAGCGTGCGCCGTTTCGAGGGTTTCAATGCAGCGTTGAGCGAAGCTGGAATCGCGGCGGATGACGGGCTCGTCCAGCAAGGCTATTTCACCTATCGTTCCGGCCTCAAGGCTGCCGAAAAACTCCTGAGCCGGCGCCACGCGCCGAGCGCGATCTTCGCCAGCAACGACGACATGGCTGCCGCCGTGGTGTCGGTCGCATATCGCCTTGGCCTGGAAGTTCCGGAGGATCTGTCGGTGGTGGGTTTCGACGATACCTCGGCGGCCACCACCACCTGGCCTGAACTGACCACCGTGCGCCAACCCATCGCCTCGATGGCGCAGTCGGCCATCGACATCATGTTGCATAGCATCCAGCACAGGGATGGAGAGCCGCGGATCGTGGTCGACAAGGTGGTGGACTACGCGCTGATCAAGCGCGATTCGGTCGCCGGTCCACGCTCTGCCGGACGGCGGCGCACGACGAAAAGAACCTGATCGGCGCCCTTCCGATCGGCGTGGCGACAGCGCGGGTGCAGAGCGCGCATTCATCCCCGCATCTGCTCCAGTTCCATGCCCTTGGTCTCGCCGACGCACTTGAGCACGAACGGCACGGACAGCAATGCCGCGGCGGCGTAGATGCCGTACGCGGCGGCCAGCCCGATCCCGGCGAGCAGGATCGGGAAGGTGATGGTGATGGCGAAGTTCGATATCCACTGCGCGGTGCCGGCCACCGCCAGCGCCGAACCCCGGATCCGGTTGGGAAACATCTCACCCAGCATGACCCACATCACCGGGCCCCAGGAGAGGTTGAAAAACACCACGTATGCGTTGGCCGCGACCAGCGCCAGAATCCCCGTCCCTCCGGACAGCACCGGGTGGCCACCGGCATCGACGCCGGCATTCGCGAAAGCGAACGCGACCAGTGCCAATGTCACGGTCATCCCCACCGAGCCGATCCACAACAGCGGCTTCCGGCCTACGCGGTCGATCAGGGCCAATGCCACCAGGCAGGCGCCGATGCTCAACGCTCCCGACAAGACGTTGATCAGCAACGCGTCACTCTCGGAGAAGCCCACCGCCTGCCACAGCACCGCACCGTAATAGAACACCACATTGATGCCGGTCAGTTGCTGGAACGTCGCCAGACCGATGCCGACCCAGACGATGGGCCGCACGCGACCTCGACTCCTGTCGATCAAGTCCGACAGGCGCGGGCGATGGCTACCCGCCAACGAAGCCTCGATTTCGATCTGCTTGGCCCGCGCCTGCACCGCGCCGTACAGCCTTGTCAACACCGCCGTGGCGCGTGTCCGGTGGCCTTTCACGACCAGGTAGCGCGGACTCTCCGGAACGAAAAACAATGCCACCAGGAACACGACCGCGGGAATCAGCTCCATCCAGAACATCCACCGCCATGCATCGAAGTCCCACCACAACGCCTCGACGGAAGAACCGGCGACCCTCGCCAGGACGTAATTGCTGAGGAAGGCCGCAAACAGTCCGGCAATGATGGCGATCTGCTGCACGCTGGCCAGCCTGCCGCGATAACGCGCCAAGGAAACTTCGCTGATGTAGGCCGGCGCCATCACGCTGGCTGCACCCACGGCCGCGCCGCCGATGATCCGGAAAATCACGAACTCGGTGGACGTGGCGGCAATGCCGGAGCCCCAGCCGGAAATGACAAAGAACACCGCCGTGACGATCAGCACGCTGCGGCGCCCATATGAATCGGCAAGACGTCCGGCGGAAAACGCGCCGGCCGCGCATCCCAGCAACATGGAAGCAACGTTGAAGCCGGTGCCAATCGAACTGGAATGGAATGCCGTCTGCAAGCCCTCCACGGTGCCATTGATGACACCGCTATCGAACCCGAAAAGGAATCCACCGATCGTCGCGACCAGGCTGATCAGGACAATGAAGCTGGTATTTTCATCACCCTTGTTCACTGTAGCGCACGTGCCTTCCCGCAGGATTGTTGTCACGCCACCTCGCACAACGCGATGTCACCGCGCAATGTGGCCGCCCAGCAACGACGGTTGATGCGGATGGGACTCAGCGCACCAGATACTGGTTGAGGAGATTCTCATAGGCCTCCTGATGGCCGCTGGTCTGCTGCGGCTCACCGTTGCTCGAAGCGTGGTCGCGTAGATCGACCAAGCCGCTATTGCCTTGTTCGAATCGCTGCCCCGCACCGTCATCGAAGCTGGCATAGCGCCGTTGCCGCCATTCCTCCAACGGCGACTTGCTCTGGAGCAGCGCATGCGCGACTTCCAGGCCGCGCGCGAATGCATCCATACCCCCGATATGGGCTATGAACAGATCGCGCGCGTCGGTCGATTCACGTCGCACCTTGGCGTCGAAGTTGAGGCCGCCCGAACCCAGCCCGCCCTGCCTCAACACCACCAGCATGGCGCCGACCGCATCGTACAAGTTGCTCGGGAATTGATCGGTATCCCAGCCGTTTTGCGGATCGCCACGGTTCGCATCCAGACTGCCGAGCATGCCGGCGTTGGCTGCGGTCTGCAGGTCATGGTCGAAAGTGTGGCCAGCCAGAGTGGCATGGTTGTTTTCTATGTTGAGCTTGAAATCCTTGTCCAGGCCGTATTGCCGCAGAAACCCGATCGTCGTGGCGGCATCGAAGTCATATTGGTGCTTCATCGGCTCCATCGGCTTGGGTTCGACAAGGAATGTTCCGCGGAAGCCAATGCTGCGCGCATAGTCGCGGGCCATCATCAGAAATCGCGCCATGTGCTCCAGTTCCCGCTGCATGTTGGTATTGAGCAGGGACGCATAACCTTCGCGCCCGCCCCAGAACACGTAGTTCTCTCCGCCCAGTTCCAGGGTGGCCTCCAAGGCCGCCTTCACCTGCACTGCAGCACGCGCAACGACATTGAAGTCCGGGTTGGTGGCCGCACCATTCATGTAGCGAGGATGGCTGAACAGGTTGGCGGTACCCCACAGCAATTTCACGCCGGTGCTCTGCTGGCGTTCCTTTGCCAGCGCAACCATGTGCCGCAGGTTTTTTTCGTACGTTTCGACCTCATCAGCATCCGGAGACATATCGAGGTCATGGAAGCAGTAGTACGGCACCCCAAGTTTGGTGAAGAACTCGAATGCTGCGTCCAATTTGGCCTCTGCGCGCGCCATTGGCTCGGTTGACGCGCTCCACGGGAAGCGACGAGTGCCCGGCCCGAACGGATCCGGTCCGGTATTGCAGAAGCTGTGCCAGTAGGCCACGGCGAAGCGCAGGTGCTCGGCCATTGTCTTGCCGCCGATAGCCTTGTCGGCGTCGTAGAACTTGAACGCGAGCGGATTGTCGGAATCGCGTCCCTCGAACGGAACGATGTCGATACCGGGAAAGTATTCCTTGGCACCAATGAAAGGTTGTGTACTCATCGGGAATTCCTTTAAACATGCGGTGTTGGAAGGGAATGCGTCATGCGCCGTATAACGACTGCACCACGCGGAGATGATCGCGAAAGCGATGGTATGGTTCGCGGTAGGCAGTCACGCGTGCCGCATCCGGAGTCGCGGCGAGTGCCGGATCGGCAGCAACGTGCTCAGTTACCAGTTCCGGCAATGCCGTCGAGCCGCCTTGCGACGTGTGCAGCGACCACAGCGCCTGCAAGGCTGCACCAAAAGCGGCGCTCTCGGATTGCTTTGGCACCTCGACGCGCAGGTCGAAAACATCGGCGACCATTTGCCGCCACGCTGCGCTGTTGGAGCCGCCGCCAGTCAGTATGAGGCTGTCGAAGGCCATGCCCGCGCTGACGAACGTGTCATAGCCACATTTCAAACTGTAGGTCGCGCCTTCCATCGCCGCCCGGTAAAAATGCGCTTCGCTGACGTTGCTCCGGTTCATCCCGGTCAGTACGCCTTTGCCCAATGGCAGGTCGGGCGTGCGTTCCCCGCTGAAAAACGGCAGCAGCGTCAGTCCGTCGCAGCCGGGCGTTGTGGCTGCGATGCGGGTATCACCGTCCCGCGTACTGAAGCCGAACATCCGCGCCACCGTCTCGGTTGCATCCGTACAGTTCATCGTGCAGATCAGCGGCAACCACCCACCGGAAGAAGAACAGTACGCGGCCCATGCACCGGCTGCGTCGATCATCGGAACTCCGGAATGGCAGAACAAGGTTCCGGAGGTACCCAGACTCATTGCCAGACGGCCTTGCGTCACCACGCCGGTACCGATGGCCGCCATCATGTTGTCACCGCCACCGACAGCCACGACCGCCGCACGCGGGATACCCAACTCGTCGGCAACGGCGGCCCTCAGCCCAAAGGTGGTGCCAACCTCGGTTAGCGGTGGCAGGCATTCGGCCAGGTCGCGCTGTGGATCGATCGCGTGCAGCAGCGCCTGCGACCATCTGCGCGTATGCACATCGAACCAACCGGTACCCGAAGCATCACCGCATTCGCAGAAGTATTCGCCGGTGAGGAAAAAATTCAGATAGTCGTGCGGCAGCAGGATCTTCGCCATCCGTGCATAGGCGTCTCGCCGGTGCTTGCGCGTCCACGGAAGCTTGGAAGCGGTATAACCAGCCAGGATCGGGTTACCGACCAGTTCGATGCAACGCGCCGGTCCGCCAACCGCCCCCATGATCTCCTGGCATTCGGCACTGGTGCTGGTGTCGCACCAAAGCTTGACCGGGGCCAGCACCGTACCGCTGTCATCAACCGGCACAAAACCGTGCTGCTGACCTGACACGGCGATCGCGCCGATTTCCCTACGCATCCGTGGCTCGACTTGCGCAAAGCAGCAACGCACCGCATCGATCCACCACTCGGCCAGTTGCTCGCAAGTGCCGTTGCCATCGCTCCTCAGTTCCAGGGGCGCGCTGGTTGTCGCCACGACGGATCGCGCGTCTGGGTCATACAAGACCAGCTTGGCGCTTTGTGTACCCAGGTCGATACCGGCGACTAGTGGCATGCCCCGTTCTCCAGGAATGCCCCAGCGGCCCGGATTCGCGCCACCGCTGCACCGCGAGCGGAACAGAGGCTGGACGACACAGCTTCGCACGAACAACGGCCACTGCCCGGCATGCGCGTCGACAGGTCGGGATCTGGTCCACCGAAAAATACCGCGACGACCTTTTGCACCACACCCTCCACCGAGCTTCCCCTTCCAATCGCAGCGTACGTGTTGCCTTGAATGTTAGCGCTATCAATTTCGCTGTGTCAACAGACACCACGCCACTCGGACTGAGGGGACGTCACGTTTGAACAACCCGGTCCGGATATGAATCGACATTTGCGACACCCGCTGCATTCAAACTACGCTGCATGTCCGACAACGCCCAGGCACATGCCGCCAGTCACCCGTAATCGCCACGGCTCACAGCCCGAAACCGCACCAAAGGACTCGAGGACCGTAACGTTGCGGCCAGTAGCTACCGAACTGCGGCTTCTCCATCCGACCATCTGCAACGCTCACCGTGGCGGGTTATTCATCCCGTACGGATGGATGGTGACGATGCGGCCATCCGCTGCGTAGTGCATCTCGACCACCTTGATCGACCGCAGATGCGTCACACCGCCGGAAAGGAGGGAATCGTGGTAGTACAACCACCACCTGCCACCAAATTCGACAATGGAATGGTGTGTCGTCCAGCCCACCACCGGGGTCAATATCCTGCCCGCGTACGTAAACGGGCCATAAGGGTTGTCGCCGATGGCATGACACAAGTAGTGGGTATCACCAGTGGAATACGACAGGTAATACCGTCCACCGTGCCTGTGCATCCACGGTCCTTCGAAATAGCGGCGCTCGTTGTCGCCGGCCAGCAGCGGTTCGCCATTCGCATCGACGACAAGCGCCTCGCGCGGCGATTCCGCAAATTGCGTCATGTCGTCGGTCAGGCGTGCCACCCGTGGCCCCAGCGCGGGCTCCCTCGCACCCGGCTCGTCGTTGGATACCGCATACACATTGTTCCGATATTTCTGCAGTTGCCCTCCCCATAGGCCGCCGAAATACATGTAGTGCGCGCCATCGGCATCGGCGAATACCGCCGGATCAATTGAATAGCTGCCCCTTATCGCCTCCGGCTCGGCCCGAAACGGACCCTCTGGTCGATCTGAGATCGCCACGCCAATCTGGAAAATGCCGTCGGCGCGCTTGGCCGGAAAATACAGGTAGTACCTGCCGTCCCGGGTTGCCGCATCTGGTGCCCACATCTGCCGAACCGCCCACGGCACGTCCCGGACGTGCAGCGCCACCCCCGCATCGGCAGCCTCCCGTTCGGGCGAGTCCATGCACAACACGTGGTAATCCTCCATGCCGAAGTGATCACCGTTGTCGTTGAATGGAATACCGGCGTCGATGTCGTGCGACGCGTAGACGTAAACCCTGCCCTCGAACACGTGTGCCGAAGGATCAGCGGTATGGATGTGCGTCACCAGCGGCTTGGAGATGGCCGCCTCGACCAAGGCCTTCAGATCGCCGGCTTGGATTTCATCACTCATGCTAGACAGCCTGTGGCAGCTTCGGCGAAAGACCATCCTCGCTGCCGACCCGACCGATGCGGCGCGCATGCAGTTCGCGCTCGATCCGCACCTCCATCGGCTTGTCGATCTCGTAAAAGAACAGCAGCGCTACCCCCAGCAGAAACGGAATCGAGCAATACAGGCTGACCGCAAGACGAACACCCTGCGCCACCTGCGGCGCCTGCACCGGGGAACCAGGGGCATAACCATAGGCGGCCAATATCAGCGCGACCAGCGCACCGCCAATGCTCAGGCCGGCTTTCAATCCGCACAACATGGCCGAGAAAACGATCGCAGTGGCGCGGCGGTTGTTCTTCCACTCGGAGTAGTCGGCGACATCGGCGATCATTGTCCACAGCAACGGTGTGGTAATGCCGTAGAAAAAGCCGTGCGCGACATACGACAGCATGACCGGCCAGATCGAGGTGGGCGGATAGAACCAGAACGCGAGCAGGCACAGGGTGGACAGGAACAGCGCGGCGCCAAACGTGTCGCGCTTGCCGAAACGGTCCGCCAGGCGCCTCGAAAAGCCGATGCCCACGATCATGAACACGATGCCGCCGGCATTGAACAGGCTGAACGCCGAGGTTGGCGCGTCCCTTGGCCAATGGAATTCGGCCAGACCCATGCTGGTCAGGAAAGCGTTCAGCCCGTGGATCAGTTGATCGAAACCGATCGCATCCAGGAACCGGCTCAGCTGTGCCGTGCTGAGGTAGTACTTGAAGTAATAGACATACATGCCTCCCTTCAGCGAGAGGTTGATGAATACCAGTACGGTCAGCGCGAGCATCACCAGCCATGGCCGGTTACGCGCGAGGTCGGCCAAGTCCTGGCGGATACTGGACTTCTGCCCGGGCGTCGGTACGACACGTTCCTTCGTGGTGAAAAACGTGATCAGGAAAAACACCGTGCCGACCACCGCGAACAGCGCCATGGTGTCGCGAAAGCCTTGGGCCTTGTCGCCACCGCCCAGGATCAGTACCAGCGGCAGCAGCAACACCTGAATGATGAACTGCGCAATCATGACCGCCACGAAGCGGAACGCAGACAGGCTGTTGCGCTGGTCCATGCGACCCGTCAATACGCCGCTCAAAGCCGAATACGGCAGGTTGTTGGCAACGTAGATCAGCACCAGCAAGGTGTAGGTCACCAACGCATAGATGACCTTGCCCTGCGCGCCAAGATCCGGCGTACTGAACGCGAGCAGCGCGGCTGCTCCAAACGGGACAGCGGTCCACAGCAACCATGGCCGGAACTTGCCCCAGCGCGTCCTGGTACGGTCGGCGATGAACCCTATGGCCGGGGTGAAACCGAACGCACCGACCATGCCCACCACGAAGATGATTCCTGCCGCAGTTGCGGCAGGAATTCTGTAGACGCTGACATAAAAGAACGCGAGAAACGTGACCAGCGTCTGAAAGATCAGGTTGGCGGCGAAGTCACCGAGGCTGTAACCAATCTTCTCCACGGCCGAGAGCCGTTCGGCAGTGCTGGTCATGCTCGTTCAACCGCCATCGAAAAAATTGACCGGTGCCGTGACACCAGCATGCCGCTCGTCAACTTCGAGCGCGCGATCAGCAGCCACTGTCAGATGGACGAGGGGCCATGCTCGCTCGACCGAACGCTCAGTCGACGCCACATGCCGGCCCACCGCGCAGTCCAACCCGCACCATACGCCGTTGACCCGGCACGCTCGATGATGCACTGCATGCAGATTCCTTCTCAGCCGCCCTGCTCGCGGCAAGCGAGTTTGACGGCGCAGGCGAGACCAGCAAGGAGCAGCGCGAGACAATCTCTCCATGCAATCGCTCGTCTTCTCCGCCCACGGCATCAAGTCGCGTCCGTCGCCAGCCGGATCATCATCGCCTGGCGACGGAGCTGTCAGAACGTACCATGGATGCCCAGCATGATCGTGCGGCCGGGATGGTAAACCTGATAGGTCGCATTCGTATACTGGAAATACGTCCGCAAGCTCGAGCCAGTGAGATTCAGTGCGTCCAGGGTGATCTGCGGTTTCGATGGAATCCACGCCAATGTATAGCTGGCCGAGAGATCAAGCTCCTTGTATGCGGCATTCATGAGCCGCGCAAAAGGAATGCCATTCTGGTTGGCGCCAGAGGCTATCTGCTTGGAATTCCAGGTGTAGGACAGGTGCACCGAAACTGGCCCCCTCTCGTAATAAACGATGCCATTCCACAGATTGGGCGAGACACCCACGGCAACCGCAGGCGCGCCCTCGCCCGAGGACGTCTGCTTTATATGCGTATAGTTGGCGCGAATACCGAGGCCGTTGACCAACCAATCCAGTGGCTGCACCCAATCCAGCTCCTCGCCGAGAATTTTGAGGGTCCCACCAGCGTTGACCTGGCTTTGCACATCCACGGTGGCAGCGTTCGGACCTCCGCGCTGCTGCAAGGCCAGCTTCTGCACCTCGAGCAAACTATCGTACGCGACACCCAGCTGCGTGAACGGGATGGTACGGATACCATTTACGGTAAAGCCGACAATATGCTTGCTGAACACGTCGAGGCCGACATACCCTGCACCACCGGTGTACCACTCGCCGCCAAGGTCAAAGTTGGTCGACGTGTACGGCTTCAAATTGGGATTGCCCTGGGTTGCGGTCTCCGCCGACGGATCACTGAAGTTTGTGTCAGGCAGCATGGCGCTTGGGTCGGGCCGCGTCATGCTGCGTGAACCCGCCATGCGCAGCACCACGTTGGGCATCACGCTCCAGGCGATGTTGAATGACGGCAACACATTGTCGAACTTTGACGAGAACGACTTCTCTTCCGTCACCCCACCCGAGGTGACCGGGCCACTGATGGCCTGGCGCGTCTTGACGTAACGCACGCCGGCATTGAAGCGCATCGGACGATTCAGGACATCGGTGGTGGCATTGGTCTCCACGTAGAATCCCCAATCCCTGTCATTGAAACCGCCACTGGTGGCACCGGTCTGGACGGAACTCGAAATGGGCGCGTTTTCGCTCAGCTCCTGGTAGTTCGTGGCAGCCATCAATTTGGCATAGTTGACGGTGATGAACCCGGCGGGACCGGGAAGCAGGTACGAACCCAGCGCCGACGTCGGTATGGCCGCACCCGGTCCACCGTTGCATACATCACCCGCGCCATCGCAGGCGACCTTCTGCCAGGCGGCGCTGTTGTCGAAACCAACGATATTGCGATCGTCCTGATTGTAGGCAAAGCCGACCTGCACATTGTTCTTGCTGTCACCGAACCTGACGTACGACTGCACCCCCTTGTTCCGGGTGAGGCGATGACCGTTCTGGATGTTGAGCCGATTCCACGTCCAGCCGAGACCGGGATCATTGAGGGCGAGTCCTGCGGGCAGCGTCCAAGTCGGATTCCCGCTGCCGTTGTTGGTGTACTGAATCGTGGTGAACGGCGAATTGACCAGGATGCTCGGAACCTCGCGACGCAACCAACTGCGCCTCACGTGGCCCTGTACGTGGAACAGGATGTTGCCGTTGTCACCGAAGAATATGTCCGCGCCCGGATCAACGCTCCAGAACTGGGTTTTTGACTGGTACGGACGCGCCTCGAGGAAAAACTGGGCGTTGGTGAAAGTCCCCTGGGTCACGACGCCATTCTGGTCAACTTGCATGTTGACCGGGATCATGTTTCCGTTGCGCCCGACCAAGTCCATGTCGATGCGGTTGGTATGACGCTTGGACTGCGCGTACAGCGTATCCAGGTAGAAATCCATGTTGGTGTTGGGCCTGTACTCCAACGAAAAGATCGCCGAGTTCAACTTCTGCCTGTCCGAGAAGTACGACGGGCGACCCAGGCGCGGAATGAGTGCATTGCTGATCTGGGCGATGTCCAGGTTCGGGTTGTTCTTCAACAAGAACCCTTTGTCGATCGTTTGCCCGGGCGCCAAGCCGGCGCCCGCCGTGGCAGGCACCGTATCCGGTATGCGCCAATTGCCACCACCGATCGAGTTGCACGCGGCCTGCGGCGGTGCGCTGATGTTCGCCGCTGTACCTGCTGGCGGGGCGAGACCGCATTGGGAATAGGTAAGGCCCGGGGTGGTCCAGCCGATGCTTTCCCAACCATTCATGTCCCGGTTGCTTTGCACCGACGATATGCCACCCAGCACACCAAATGTGCCCGAGGAATTGGTCCAGCTCCCGATCACGGTGCCTTGCGGACTGTACTGTCGACTGGCGCCACCGTCGTTGCTCGCTTCTTTCAGACTGTAGGTCAAATGCGTGCCGGGGTCGTCGAACGGCCTCAAGGTACGCATGTTGACCGTGCCAGAGACGCCGCCCGCGATCTGGCTCGCTTCCGGGCTCTTGTTTACTGTCAACTGGGTGAAGAACTGGGATGGGAAAAGGTTCAGATCGACTTCGCGATTCTGATTCTGCTGATCCAGGCCGATCGATGCGGTATCGACACTGGCACCGTCGAGCAGCACCTTCGTGAAACTCGGGCCCAAGCCACGGATGGAAATATCGAGGCCCTGGCCGGTATTGTCACGTGACAATTGCACACCGGGGACGCGACTCAGCGATTCCGCAATATTGACGTCGGGAAGCTTGCCGATGCCTTGGGCAAAAACCGTATCGGTAAAGTTGGTAGCGTTCCGCTTGGCATCGGTCGAAAACAGGATGCTGTGGCGATAGCCGCCGATGACCTGGATCGTTCCCAGCGTGGCAGCCTGTTTCTCTGACTGGCTCTGGTCCTTCTTCCCAGCGTTCGTCGCCTGCGCGTTCGTAGCCTGGTTCTTGCCTTGCTGGTTCTGCGCCGGCGGCGGCACCTGCGAACTTCCCGGGTCGCCGGCGGCTGCGGCTGGCGCGTGCGCCCAGGCAATACCGCCCGCCGTGCCGAACAGCGCCAGCCCAAGCGCCTGCACCAGCAACGTCTTTGCATATCTGTTACCGATCATGACCCACCCTCCTCACCTGAGCAGACATTCCGCCGTCCGTGCCAGCGGCCACCATTACCCGATCCTGGTCACCATGGCTTCGACGCCACCGCGTGACCGTTGTCTGGTTCAAAAAATGGTAGCGCTATCACAACCTCACAGCAAGCTGCGTCGCAGCATCGGCGCAACGCTGCCGCAAAAGGTTTTGGCAAGCCAAAAACAAAAGCATCCGGGTGAAATATTCGAAGTCGTTTGCCGCACCGCAACACATGTCGAGCGGTGTTGAAACGTGCGGAACCATGGCCGAATCCGATGGACGCCAGGTTACGCGGGGGCGCATCGGCCATCGCACTGCATGACACGGACCTGCTGCGGACGCGCGCTTCACGAAGGCTCGCTTCATGCAGCCGACACATCCGCCTGCGCGGCGCGGGACCGTTCGCCGACCCGCGCACGCCTTGCGAGAACCGTCAACGGGAGCCTGCCAGGCGCACCGTCATGACGCATCGCCAAGATGCGCGTCGCGCCGCGCGCCGTCCCCCGGCGCAGGCCTGCGATCGCTCAATCGTGCAGTCCCGACTGGTCTGCCTCCGGATACACGACCAGATAGTCGAACGGCGCATGTTCTTCGCCGTCCGGGTAACCCAGTAACGTCAATGTATCGCCTGGCTTCAACCTCACTCCCTCCACCAGATGACGGATCGAGGTGTCGCCACTGATTTTGCTGCCCGGCAGCTTGTGATTGGCGGACCAGTGTGCAATTTCGGTTCGATTGAGCATCAGCCGGAAGGTCGCCTCGCCGGTCGGCAGGTCGAAGTACTGCACGCCAATGTTGTAGACACCCGCAGGCCGGTGCAGCAGCGTGCTCGCGGTGCACTTCGCGCGCAGGCAAATCTCCGCCTGACCGTCGGACGCATCCTCCCATGGTGTCACCCTTGTCGGCGTGTAGCCGTCGAGCTGCATCTGTGCTCCGGTCACACGATCCGGATAATGCCCGACGCGTCCCTTTGCATCGGGAATGCCGGACATTCGCCGGAAAAAGCGCGTAACGGCGTCCCGCCAGACAATCGCGTAGGCCGCCTGGTACTTCTGGATCTCCAGTACCTTTTGGTAGCGCTGCGGATCCACCCGCCCCCGCAGCGTCTGCCATTCGTCGACGAATTTTTGCGCATCCTGCGCACCGCGATAATGCGAATCGTAGATGTACTGGATTACCGTTTTGCCATCGTGCAATCGATGCGTATACGGTACGTGGTGCATGAACAGCAGCAGATTGTCCGGGCAGGTTTTCAGCGACTCGTACATTGCCGCCACCTGCGATGGATACTGGCCGATGAATCCGGTACCCGTCGCCACCGTGCGATCCATCCCCACGCCCGTGCGCGTAGCCCGGAACCACTGTCCCCACCCGTTGTGCTCGGCGGCCTGGGGGTCAGGTTCGTAGTGCGAACCCAGGATGTTGGTCAGGGTCTGCAATCCCAGTGGCCCGGTGTAATCTTCATACACACGCCACGATGGCAGCAGGATCGCGTCGACCGCAGCCACAACCCGCGGGTCGTTCCCGAACGTCAGTCGCGTCCAGTTCCGGGCAATTTCCGCCGACCTCCGGTTCGGATCCCATGCCAGTTGCCCGTAGCCCCACAAGTTCGCCATCGCCAGCGGGTTGCGCATCCAGTTCGCATCCATTCCGACGTTCGCCACAGCCACGAATCCGCCCAACGGACGATGAAATGTCTTGCCTTCGACCAAGTCCTTCACCGGCGAATGGCGATTCCCGACCCGCATGTCGAAATCCAGTGTCGCCTTCCACATCGGCACCAGATATACGGTCTGCCGTTGCTGGCCGGTGTATTCCTGCGTCACTTGCAGCTCGATCGCCTCGTTGGTATGGCGCAATCCGGCGAACAGCGGTGACGCTGGCTCCCGCACCTGAAAATCAATGGGCCCGTTCTTGATCTGGATAATCACATTCTTGTCGAAGTTCCCATCCAGTGGATGGAAAATGTCGTATGCAGCCTTGGCGCGATCAGCCTTCAGGTTTTTCCAGTCCAGATGGTTGTCGTAGACAAACGCGCGGTACAGCACCACGCCCCCGTGCGGAGCCAGCGCGCGCGCCAACATGTTCGCGGCTGCCACGGGAGTCAGTCCATACCGTGACGGCCCCGGTTGCCCTTCCGAGTCCGCCTTGACCGTGAATCCCGCGAAGTCCGGAATCGCGTGGTAGATCTCATCGACTTTCTTGTCCCACCAGGCGATCACCTCGGGATTTTTCGGATTGAAGGTCTTCAGCCCACCCAGCGTTTCCGGACTTTTCAGATCGACCGAAATGGCCAGCCGCACGCCCCAGGGACGTAGCGCATCGGCAATCCTTGCCAGCCCGGCGATCATCGTGGGCGTCAGCATCTTCGGGCTGGCGTTGACGTTGTTGACGTTGCAGCCGTTGATCCCTGTCGAAGCCAACAGCCGCCCGTATTCACTCACCCGCTTCAGGTCCCCTCGCACCTGTCCGCGGTTGAAAAAAATCGATTTCCCGGCGTAGCCCCGCTCGATGCTGCCGTCCAGGTTGTCCCACTGGTCCACCCAGCGTATCGACGCGGACGGCGAGGAATTCACGTGGAACTGTCGCAACTGCGGCTCTTCGCCGAGCTTTTCGAGCAGCGCGAATGCCCCGTACAGCGTACCCCGCGGCGTATTGCCGGCCACAATCCAGTCGACATGCCCGTGCACGTGCAGCATCTGGATCACGTATCCGCCGGGCGTGCTGTTCTCTGGAGCGGTCCACTCCGGCAGCACGGCCTTCACTTCATCGAAGGTGCCCAGCACCAGCGTTGGCTCGCCATCGAGATGGTGCACTCGATCCAAATGGTCGCCCGCCATCGAATGCAGGCCGCGTTCCAGTTCGCGCGCGGCACTTTTTACCGTCGCCGCATTGTCCAGCACCAGCAGTTGCCGGGGTGGCCTGACGGCCAGCTTTACCGGCGCGTACCGTAGCCATCCGGCCGCACCGTTCTCTGCATGAACCGGCATTGCCACGACCACCGCCAGAACCGCCATGCCTGCCCACGCCATCGCCATCAGTCGCAAGTTCATGCTTCCGCCTCGCCTGAATGCTTCTGCCACCGGCCGAGATTGCCTTCGATCTGCTGGAGCTGTTCGTCCGGACAACTGCCGATAGTCCGGCGGCAATGATAGCGCTATCAAAACGCTCTGCAACCGCCGTCCACTGATGTCGTGGGTTGCACGTCTGGTTGCTTGCATAGGGCGCCAGCGAGTGCCGGGGCCGTCCTACGGCGCTCGATTATGCCAACCCTCACTGATCCGATCCGCACCGTCCACCTCGCCGAGTATCGCCCACTTCGCCCATGACGGATCGCCTATTGTTGTATTCTATTGTTATATTATAATACAATATCTCTTCTTGCTGTCACCGGTATCGACCCGACGAAACCCAAGCCAATCCCATTCGCCATTGCCGCAATGCGGTGCGCCTCGCTTCCCGCCGCGAAGCGAGGTCATCAGACACGGTGACCTATTGCCCTGCGGTACGAACGGCAGCTTCGGGTCGTGAAACGCGGAGAATCCTGGCCACCAACCCCTGCGTTGCCTACAGCGCCCACGTTGAACGCTGGCGATGCAGCCGGGTTGTGTAGCCAGCCACCGCTGGACGCATGATGGCGACGAACGCCCTAGCCGTCCAGTTCAGCCCAGTCTGCGTAAGCTGTTTCCAGGTCGGCTTGCAGGGCGACCAGCGATTGGTTGGCTTGCACGATCGCGCTGCTGTCTTGCTGAAAAAATGCCGCTTCGTTCATCGCGGCCGCCTGGTTGGCAATCTCGCGCTCCAGTTGTTCGATGCGCCCGGGCAGCTGCTCCAGTCTACGTTGGTCCTTGAAGCTGAGCTTGCGTTTTGCTGCCGCCGGTGGGGTGTCGATTTTGCTGGCGAGCTTGCTGGCCCTGGGCGCAGCGGATTGCTCGGCTGGGCGCTGGCGCAGCCAGTCGGAGTAGCCGCCTACGTATTCGCCGATCCGGCCGCGGCCTTCCAACACCAGCGTGCTGGAGACGACGTTGTCGAGGAACGCACGGTCGTGTGACACCAGCAGCAAGGTGCCCTTGTAGTCAAGCAACAACTCTTCCAGCAGTTCCAGCGTTTCCACATCGAGATCGTTGGTCGGTTCGTCCATCACCAACAGGTTGGACGGTTGCGCGAACAGCTTGGCCAACAGCAGGCGGTTGCGCTCGCCACCGGACAGGCGGGTGATGGGCGCACGCGCGCGTTCCGGTGAAAACAGGAAATCCTGCAAGTAGCCGATGATGTGCTTGCGTTGGCCGTTCAACTCGATGAACTCGAGGCCGCCCGCGACGTTGTCGACGGCGTTGAGCGAGTTGTCCAGTTGCAGGCGGTGCTGATCGAAATACGCAACTTGCGTACTGGTGCCAAGCTCGACCGTGCCGAGTTGCGGAATCAACTCACCCAGCATGATCTTCAGCAGCGTACTTTTACCGGCACCGTTCGGGCCAATGATGCCGATGCGATCGCCGCGCATCACCATGGTGCTCAGGTCGTCGATCAACACGCGGCCGTCAAAGCCGTGGGTAACGTGCTTGAGGTCAATCACCTTCTTGCCTGACGCCTTCGTGTGTCCCAGCGTCATCTTCACGTTGCCGGCAAGGTTGCGCCGCTCGGAGCGCTCGTTGCGCAGCGCTTTCAATGCACGTACCCGACCCTCGTTGCGTGTGCGCCGCGCCTTGATGCCTTGGCGGATCCACACTTCTTCCTGGGCCAGTTTTTTGTCGAACAATGCGTTGGCCAGGCTCTCCGCGTGCAGGCGTTCCTCGCGGCGCCGCAGGTAGTTGTCGTAGTCGCCGGGCCAGTCGGTCAGCGCACCGCGATCGATTTCGACGATGCGCGTGGCCAGGGCGCGTACAAAACTGCGGTCATGCGTGATGAAGACGACGCTGCCAGCAAACTGTTTGAGGAAGGTTTCCAGCCAACTGATGGCCTCGATATCCAGATGGTTGGTGGGTTCGTCCAGCAGCAAGATGTCCGGTTTGCGGACCAGCGCTTGCGCCAGCAACGCGCGTCGCTTCATGCCGCCGGACAGCGCAGAAAAATCCATGTCACCGGGCAGTCCCAGCTTGGTCAGGACTTCGTCAACGCGGCGATCCAGATCCCAGCCATGCTGCGCTTCGATCTTTGCCTGGGCGTCGCCCAGCGCGTCAAAGTCACCAATGGCCAGCGAGTGGTGGTAGTGCGCCAGCAAGCGGCCGAGGTCGCCCAACCCCTCTGCCACCAGGTCGAACACGCTGCCGGCGGTGTCCTGCGGCACCTCTTGTGGCAGGCGCGCGATGACGACCCCGTTTTGCACGCGTACCTCGCCGTCGTCGGCACGCAGCTCGCCGCTGATCAGCTTTATGAGGGTGGATTTGCCTTCGCCGTTGCGCCCGACAATACATACCCGTTCGTTCGCCTCGATGGACAAGTCGACACGTTCGAGCAGGAGTGGGCCGCCGATACTGAAGTCGACGCGTTGTAATTGGACCAGAGACATCCGCCCATTGTAATGGCTGGTCCGCTGCAAGCTGTCCGGCTGGCGGCGGCACGTAGCGGGTCATGGCGTCGACGGCCGGCTATCTATTCAAGGTCGGTGGCCGGCGAGACGCCCGTTCGAAAGTGCGCTCTGACCTGGGTTTTGCTACTCGGGATTGCCGTTGTCTGAACGTTGATGCGGCGGCGGTTCGACAGCAAGAACGTCTGCCATCTCAAGCAGCAACGCGCGCACTGTGGAATGGTCTTGCTGCGCAAGCGTGCGATCGATTGAGTGAACAGCGTCAAGATGCCGCAACTGGTTGGCGCTTCTCGCCAGATTAGCTGCGGCACGGGCACGCACTTCCGCCGGAGGTGCCCCTTCGCTGGCTGGCATCTCGCGGAACCGTGTCTTGAGCGCAGTCGCGGCCTCGGGGGTTGCCTCGCCAATCGCCAAGGTGGCTAGCCCTTTGACCGAGGTTTCCAGAATCCCCCAACCGCTGCGCAATACGCCTTTGAAAAACTCGATTCGAAATTTCGGCGGCGAAAACGTCGGCCACAAGAAAGGCGCTGCGCTGCAATTTCGGTCGCCAATGACGTCGAACCCAACTATCGTGGCCAAGCCTTTGCCGAAAATTGATGCTTCTTTGACCACCAAACACGCGGCGTGAATTTTTCAACAGAATCGGTCGAAAGCAGTCTGTGAGAACGCGCGTTTTTGATGTGGGGAATGTGGGATCGGGCGTCGCGCCCATCATTGGATATGTCCGGAAGCTACGCTTGGAACGTCTTTACCAAGTAGAGTCCGTCAAGGCCGAACCGACACATGGCAGATGCCCTGCAAGTGTTTCGGAAGGTGCGCGCGATCGTGCGCCGGCACGGTGTGGCGTCGCAGGACGTTGATGACATCGTGCAGGAGGCATTCGCGCGGCTGGAGGCTTATACCCGGAAGCAGGAACTGCGCTCCCATGAGGCGTTTCTTGTCACCACGGCGATGAATGTCAGTCGCGACCAGGCGCGCCGGCGTGATCGCGCTCCCATGCGTGCCGCCGAGTTTGACCTGGAAACCATAAGCGATGCGGCGCCCCAACCGGACGAGCAGCTGGTCATCCAGGAACGGCTGCGCCGCCTCAACTCCGGTTTGGCCAGGCTTGATCCAACGACGCGCCGCTGCCTGTTGGCGCAGCGCGTTGACGGGTTTACGTTTCCCCAAATTGCCGCGCGCGAAAACCTGTCGGTGGCAGCGGTGGAAAAGCGGGTTGCCCGCGCGGTGATGTTTCTGACTCAGTGGTCGGGTCACGAATGATGCGTGAATTAACTGAAATCGTTGATGACATCCACCTGGCGGAGGCTTCCGCCTGGCTGGCGCGGCTGAAGGGATCCGAGCGTTCCGACATGGTCGAGGAGGCCTTCAGAACGTGGCTCTCGGAAAGTCGCGCCCATGCCCGTGCCTATGCACGCGTGGCCGATGTATGGGACATCATCCCCGGTGCCATCCAGTTGGATCACGGTCAGACAGTCGCCGCCGCCCCGCCGAGGCAGCCACGGTGGCGGATGCCATTGGCTGCCGCCGCTTGCGGCACGCTGATACTGGTTGTAGCTGCTGTCGCATGGTTGCAATGGCGCACTCCGGTTTATCAGACGGCGGCGGGTGGGATGGAGGTCGTCACGTTGCACGACGGAACGCGCGTCGCCCTCAATACGGACACGCGGCTGAGCGTTGATTACGGCGAGCATGAACGTCGTATCAGGCTTGAGCGCGGTGAGGCGATATTCGAGGACGTGGCAGATCCGAAACGCCCATTCGTCGTGCAAGCGGGGGAACACCAGGTGCGTGCATTGGGTACGACATTCCAGGTGCGCATCGATCCGGAACGCGTTGCCGTGACGCTCATGGACGGGCGGGTCGCTGTCAGTCGAAGCATCGCGGCCGGTGGCCGGGCCAAGGCGGCCGCACCGACCATCCTGTCGCCAGGCGAACGCCTGATCCTGCGAACCGATGGGCACGCCACCCTGGACCACCCTTCCATCAAGGCGCTCACCGCGTGGCGGAGGGGCGAAGCCGTATTCGACGACGTTCCTCTTGCCTATGCGGTTGACGAAATCAATCGTTACGGAGGTACGCCCGTGCGCCTTGGCGACCCCGCGCTGGCACAGATGCGAGTGTCAGGCGTTTTCGCGGTCCATGACCCGGTCGAGTTCGCCAACGCCCTCGCCAAGCTGCATCACCTCCGCGTGGTGCGGTCCGGCAAGGCCATCACGATCGTGCGCTGAAGGGATCCTTGTAGTCGCATGACGACTCCTGCGGATCCGATGTCCGGATCGTGTCAGCCAGACGTCTACCCTGACTGAGCCCGTCGCTGACTGGCGCTGTGATTCGGGGAAACGCATGCGCATTTCATGTCGTCGTATTCGTACCATCCTGTTCATCGTGGCCATGGCGGCAGTACCGGCGGCGGCCCATGCCCAAACGAGCCACGCGAAAATCAACTTTGATCTGCCTGCCCAGCCGCTCGTTCGCGCCTTGCTGACCGTTGGCCGCCAGGCGAGCGTGAACATCACCTTCGATCCGCACGTGGTCGACGGATATCACGCTGCTGCCTTGAAAGGCAGCTACACGGTGCGACAGGCGTTGGCCCAGCTGCTCGAGGGGTCCGGATTGACTGCACGGACGACCCAAGGCGGGTCGTTTCTGATCGAGCGTGGGGGCGGCACTTCCCCATCCAGCGCTCCGGTTCCAGCGTCCACGTATACCTTCCATCTGCCCGCGCAAAGCCTTGCCGCCACGTTGCGTGCGATCCGCAAGAAAACGGGACGGCAAATCGAGTTGGACGCGAGTGCTCGAGCGATTGCCGGGAAGAGAGTGGCAGCAGTCGATGGAACGATGACACCCCTGCAGGCGATTCAGGAGGTGCTGATCAATACGACGCTGAGAGCGAATGCCTCTCCGGACGGCGTCTTGACAGTCCGCAGTCAGACCGCGCCGAGTGCGGGCAACATCGTAAGGACTCTCCGGACAGTCTCGGTCGTTGGAGAATTCCAGGGATTGTCGGCCACCCGTACCGCGACGCCCCTGCGCGAGATTCCCCAATCCGTTTCGGTCCTGGACCAACAGCGCATTCGTACCCAGAATCTCGCCAATCTGGACGATGTCATGAACCAAGCGACCGGTGTCACAGTCGTGCAGAGCGACATGCTCAACAGCGACTTTTACTCGCGTGGCTTCTGGATCGGTTCGTACCATGTCGACGGTGGGGCAGCCATCAGCCCCAACTACTTGAATGTAATCCCTCCGGACATGTCCGAATATGAGCGCGTGGAGGTCTTGCGCGGCGCTGATGCCCTGTTTGGGGGCGCGGGCACTCCGGGTGCCACGGTCAACCTGATGCGCAAGCGGCCCCACGCGGTACCCGCGGTGGTGTTTGATCAGCTGGCCGGCTCGTGGCAAACCTTTCGCACGCAATTGGATGCGACTGGCCCGATCGGGCTGGACGGCAAATTGTTGGGTCGTGTCGTTGCGATGTATGAAAACCAGCATTTCTATTACGACACGGCACGGGCACGGCGAAGGAAGTTGTACGGCATCGTGGAATATCACCCGACGCCATCAACGACGCTGACCCTGGCGGGTAGCGTCGGGCTGCGCAATGACGTCCCCATGTCGACGGGCTTGCCGCGATACCTGGATGGTGGAGACATCCACCTGCCGCGTTCGACCTTTTTCGGGATGGACTGGCAAAGGGAACGTGCCCGTTCCTATGAGACGTTTGTGGAATTGGAGCATAGCTTCAACGAAAAGTGGAAGCTGAAAGCTCAAGCCACAAGACTGCGAGGCTATTCAGACCAACTGAATTCAGAGTTGAATGGACCGGTACAACGCGGCACCGGCTATTTGTTGGGGTCACTGGACGCGGTTGGATACACGCTGACTTCCACGTCGATCGCCAGCAATATCCAATTGTCCGGCAGCTTTGACGTAGATGGATGGACCCAGGAGATGGTGGTTGGCGTCGACTACCAGGACAACCGCAATAGTGATGCGCGTAGCTACTATCCGTTGGCCGGGCCGCCACTTTCGGTTTTCGACCTGAAGTCCTACGCCCCGGTGCCCCAGTTGGAATTTGTCTCCACCGCGCCGTTCTCATTGAAGCAATATGGGTTTTACACGGCTTTCCGATTGAGGGCACTGGTCGAGGGACTGAGCTTTACCGTCGGGCTACGCGACAGCCTTTACCGGAAAAACGCGACAACCCTGATTCTGGCGCCCGATGGCAGCATCATATTCCAGACTCCGTCCAGGAATACCCGCGTCCATGGCAAGCCCACGCCGATGTTCGGCGTTACCTACGATCTCGGCAAGCATTATTCCGTGTACGCGAGCTATGCCGACATATACGGCCCGCCTCAACCCAATCTGAGGCAAGCCAACGGCGATCCTTTTGATGCTGCTCTGGATGGTGTCAATCTGGAAGTCGGCGCCAAGGGAGCGTGGTATGGCGGTTTGCTCAATGGTTCGATAGCCCTGTTCAAGGTCCGGCAGAGTGGCCTGGCCTTGCAGGCGAGTACCAGTTCGTCGATCGCCAATTGCTGTTTCGTCAGCGGCACCAATCGCAGCGAGGGCTTCGAGTTCGAGCTCGATGGCCGCTTGGCGCGCGGCTGGCAGGTGGGGGCCGGCTACACGTTCGACATCAACCATCAGGCGAGCCTGCCCGGTACCGAGGCCGAGGCACTGCAGACCCAGACGCCGAAGCATCTGCTGAAGTTCTGGACCAACTACCAGTTGCCCGGTCACTGGTCGCGCTGGAGCGTGGGCGGCGACCTGCACGCGCAGAGCAGTAGTTACGAAAACGGTCTGGTTTGCGCCGGACCCACCGACCCCGTGGGCGGCTGCCTTGGCGTGACGACCAATTATCACGTCACCCAGGGCTTTTATGCCGTGATGGGCTTGCGGGTGAGCTACGACCTCGGCGCAAATTGGCAACTGGCGGTCAATCTCAACAACGTATTCGACCGTGTCTACTACCGCACCAGCGGCACACCTATCTCAGGCAGTTGGTACGGCGCACCGCGCAATGTGATGTTCACGCTGCACGGAAACCTTTGGTGATGCCGCATCGCCCGTGTCGCCCATGGCTTTATTCAGGGAGTGCTGGAGGCCTGGGTGACGTGCTTCGATTGGTCGAACCGGAGGACCCGGGCTGCTGCATTGTCGGTCCGCGGTCGTGTCACGTTTCGGCCAGGCTTTTCGGATTCTGTTGCGAAGGCGATCCATCGAGGCTTGCAGCCAGCAAGTTGCCTGAGCGGCCTTTCAGTCAAACGGTATCGCACTGGAACCAGTGCGTGCTTCAAATCGCGTTGTCCACGAGGAGAACAATATGAAACGTCACGGCAAATCCATTCCGCTTGTGCTCGGGGTTGCGTTCGGCATCGGCTTGGTGGCGGCCGGACTCCAGTCGGCACGTGCCGATAAGCCTGCCACGACGCAGGTGCAGCAGGATGGCGTGTTGCGCGTTGTTCTGGACAACGGCCTGCGCGTGGTGATCGTGCGCGACACCCTGGCACCGACGGTGACGACCCAGATCACCTACATGGCCGGCGGCTACGAGACGCCCAAGGGGTTCCCCGGTACGGCGCACGCGCTGGAGCACATGATGTTCCGCAACTCGCATGGCATGACCGGTGCACAGCTCTACGAGATCACCGGAAAGATGGGCGCGCACATGAACGCTTTCACCACCGAAGATGCCACCCAATACTTCTTCGCCGCGCCGGCGCAGTACGTGGACTTGCTGCTGAAGATCGAATCGACCCGCATGCGCGGCGCTCAGCTCAGCGACAAGGACTGGAACCTCGAAAAAGGCGCGATCGAGCAGGAAGTCTCGCGCGATATCTCCAGTCCTGACTATCTGGCGTTCGCCGAGAGCGAGAGGACCTTGTACGCCGGTACCGGCTACACCGAGACTCCGCTCGGTTCGCGGCCGAGCTTCGACAACACCACCGGCGCGATCCTGCAGAAGTTTTATGATCAGTGGTATGTGCCCAACAATGCGGTGCTGGTGATTGCCGGGGATGTCGATCCACAGGCCACGTTGGCCAAAGTCAGGCAGCTGTTCGGCCCAATCCCCCGGGGCGACGTGCCCGAGCGCAAACCGGCCCAGCTCCAGCCGTTTCAGTCCAGGACCATCGCCAAGACCACGCCCGATGCCACCGGCACCGTCGAGTTCGTCTACCGCATGCCGGGCCAACGCTCGGATGATTATGCGGCGATGCATGTATTGATGGACGTGCTCAACAACGCCCGCAGCCACCTGTCCGAGCTGGCCGCACAGGGCAAGGTTCTCAGCGCCGGGGCCGGGACGCAATCTTTCGCGTACGGTGGCATGGGCATCATCGACGTCGGCTTTGCCAAGGGCGGCGATGCCAAGGCGGCGCAGGATTACCTGGAGTCCACAGTCGACCGGCTGCTCAGGCATGGCGTGTCTCCGGAACTGGTGGCCGCTGCCAAACGCAAGCAACGCGCCGACTTCCAGTTCAACAGGAACAGCGTTTCGGGCTTGGCCGAATCGTGGTCGCAGGCACTGGTCTGGAAGGGGCTGGATTCGCCCGAGGCCGCGCTGAAGCGGATCGAGCAAGTGACACCGGCCGATATCGATCGGGTTGCGCGCAAGTACCTCGGGAATAACGACCAGCGCGTCACCGTGATACTCACACCCAGTCCCAATGGCAAACGCCCGCCCCAGAGCATGGGCTTTGGCGGCACCGAAAAATTCGCCGGAAACGACAAGTTGACCGCGCCGCTGCCCGACTGGGCGAGCAAGGCCCTGACGAAGCTGCAGATGCCGCACTGGACGCTGGATCCGGTCCGCATGAAGCTCGATAACGGCATCACTCTGATCGTGCAGCCGGAAAACGTCAGCAAGACCGTCACCGTGGCGGGCCATATCGACCACAATGACGATCTGCAGGCGCCCAAGGGCCAGGAAGGTGTCGGGCAGTTGCTCGACAAACTGTTCGACTATGGCACCGTCAAGCTGGATCGCGTTGCCTTCCACAAGGCATTGGATCAGATTGCCGCGACCGCTTCGGCAGGCGGCAACTTCTTCTACTTGCTGGTGCCCAGCAAGAACTTTGATCGTGGCATGCAGCTGCTGGCCGCCAACGAACTCCATCCAGCCCTGCCACAAGAGGCATTCGACGTTCAGCAAAAAACGTTTTCGCATACCCTGGCCGGTCGCCTCAAGTCACCGAGCTACAAGATGAGGCGTGCCCTGTACAAAGGTCTACTGCCGGTCGGCGATCCCAGCCTGCGCGAGGCTACGCCTGCTACCGTCGACAAGCTGACCCTGGCGGACGTCAAACATTATTACGCCAGGATCTACCGGCCTGACATGACGACGATTGTCGTGGTCGGCGACGTCACGCCCGCGCAAGCCAAGACCGTGGTCAAGAAATACTTCAGCCACTGGCAGGCCGCCGGCCCCAAACCGGATGTCATTCCCAAGCCCGTGCCGGTCAACCCGCCCAGCTACACCGTGGTATCCAACCCTTATGCCTCCCAGGACCAGGTTGTGATGGGGCAGATGCTCGACATCAACATCCACAATCCGGATCGTTATGCCCTGCAATTGGCGAATGATGTGCTGGGTGGCAACGGCTTCGCCTCACGGCTGATGGTGGACATCCGCGTGAAGCACGGCTACGCCTACGGTGCCGGTTCGGGCCTCAACTTCGACCGCTCGCGTTCGATGTTTTTTGTATCGTATGGCGGTGACCCGGACAAGGTTGCCCCGGCCGACCGGCTGGTGCAGAAGAATCTCAAGTCCCTGCGTGAGGTTCCGGTCAAGCCCGAGGAATTACTCAACGCCAAGCAGGCACAAATTCGCTCGATCCCGCTGGGCGTGTCCAGCATCAAGGGCATCGCGGGCTCATTGCTTCACTGGAGTTACAACGGACTGCCTCTCGACGAGCCGATGGTTGCCGCGCGGCACTACCTGGATTTGGACGCCGGACAAGTCCAGGCTGCTTTCAGGAAGTACATTCACCCGACCCACCTGGTACAGGTGATTGAAGGGCCGGTGCCGAAGAAGCACTGAGGCAGTGTCATCACCAAAAAGACTGCTCATCCCCGCCTCGGCCCGCTTGATGAATCCGATGATCTGCTCGGTGCCATATGGACGTTGACCGCACGCAATGGTTATACCGGCCTCACGGCTTGCGGCAACAGCCTGCGTGTTGTTCGAATTCGCCGCAGACTTTCAGCCGGGCACCGGGATTGGCATAGCGCTGACCGTCTGGTTCCCGGTTGTCGAAGCGCGTTTCAGGCAGCGTCAGCCAAAGCTACGGCATCCTCGCCCGCGGGAATACGCATCGGAGCCGCAGGGTCGGTCACTGCGCGCCACGTGGCTTCTGCGACGTCCCTGGCATACGTCATTGGGCCGGAGGCATCGGTCAGTTGCGTCATGAAACGCTGCCCGAGTTCCGCATAGGCCACATGGTCGAATCCCGCCGCGCGTGCATTGTCACGCGCATTGTCGCCAAAGCGTGTCTCGGGCGAGCGGCCCGGCAGCACCAGGTGCACACGGATGTTGAAAGGTGCAAGTTCCAATGCCATCGACTCGGTGAACGCGTCGACCGCTGCCTTGCTGGCCGTGTACAGCGAAACCAGCGGCAGCGCTTTCAGCGTCACACTCGAGGTGACATTCACGATGACGCCCGCGCGACGTTGCCGGAACTGAGGCAGCACGGCCTGCGTCACGGCCATCGTGCCGATGGTGTTGGTTTCGAACAGCTCGCGCGCCAGCGTCGCCGGCGTCAACTCGAATGGCGCCGCCGCGCCGATGCCGGCATTGTTGACCAGCACGTCGATCGGGCCGGCAGCATTCACCGTGCGGCGGATGCCGTCGGGGTCGGTCACGTCGAGCGGCATGACACGCAGACGCTCGGACGGCGGCAGGATGTCGGTGCGCGGCGTGCGCATGGTGGCAATGACCTGCCAATCACGCTCAAGGAAATAACGGGCGACCTCGCGGCCGAAGCCCGAGGAACAGCCGGTGATCAAAATCGTTTTCATGGTGCTTCCTGTTTTGACGAACGATAAAGCCACAATAGACGGCTCGATCCGTACGGACTACATTGGAAAGTCCGTCTTTTGTTCGCGAGAGTCCGGAATTGATTGACCCGCTGGCCGAGATAGTCCTGCTGCTGCAACCGAGTGCGCTGTTCTCCAAGACAGTCGTGGGTGCCGGCCCTTGGCGTATCACGCCACCGGATACCAGGGAGCCGTTCTACGGCGTAATCCTCGAAGGCGGTTGCCAACTCACCGTTGACGGAGGCGAAACGATCCACGGTGAGGCCGGTGACTTCGTCCTGCTTCCGGCCGCGCGCCATCTGCAAGTGGCCAGTTGCGAATCGCCAGCCGAGTGCGACGCGTCCTCACCGGTCGCGCTCGGCAACGGCGAATTCAGGGTCGGCGCACAAAGCGGACCGATCGACTTGCGCATGTTGATCGGGTATTGCAGTTTCGCTTCACCCGATGCCGACTTGCTGGTGCCGTTGTTGCCGCAGCTCGTGCATGTTCGTTGCGCTGGACGATTGGCGCAGCTGGTCAAGCTGGTGGGCGACGAGTCGCGCGGGCAACTGCCGGCACGAGAGGTCGTGCTTTCCCGGTTGCTGGAAGTCTTGTTTATCGAAGCGCTGCGTGCGACGGCCGAGGCCGCGACGTCGCAAGGTCTCGCGCGAGGGCTCGCCGATCTGCGCATTGCGCATGCAATCCGCGCGATGCACGAGCGGCCGTCACATGCGTGGACCATGGCTGATCTTGCCAAGGAAGCCGCGCTTTCACGCTCGGCGTTCTTCGAGCGATTCAAGCGCAAGGTCGGCGTGGCGCCCATGGCGTATCTGCTCGCGTGGCGCATGGCCTTGGCGAAGCAGTTGTTGCGGCAAAACGAAAGCCGCATCGCAGAGATTGCCGAACGCGTCGGCTATCGCTCAGTGAGTGCCTTCAGCGTGGCGTTCACACGTTGCGCTGGCCAGTCGCCCGCGCACTACGCGCGCGCGAGCCATTGATCCGCCGCAAGCAACGGCCCAAGTCCTTCTTCGCATTTCCGCTCCGGAGGAAATGCCATGGGGCAACCGCAAGTTGCTGTTTCGCGGCCCCGAAGGAACTCCTGTGTCTCTGTTTATGCCCGTATCACCGTCCGAACATCAACGGGCGTCACCGTTCGCTGGAAGTTCGCCAAACAAGTCTTTCAAGCAATCGATGAACCATCTTCCGGCGGGTCCAGGTGGCGCTGACGCCCGATAAAAAGCACTCATGGTCAAGGCGAAACCCGCTCGGAAGTCAAGACGTACCAATTTCCCTTTGGCAATGTCTGACTCAACCATGTGACAAGGCATGCTGCCCCATCCGACGCCATCCTTGAGGAAGGCGTACTTGGTCGAAAGGTCCGCCAGTCGCCAGGTCGAAGGAGAGAAGACGCCATAGTCCCGACCAACCAGCAGGTCTGAACGATCGGTAAGCACAAGCTGCACATGCTTCACCAGCTCGCGTTTCGGGATGCGGCCGCGAAGCTTGGCAAGCGAATGGCTCGGCGCCACGACCATGACCAAGGGAACGTCGCCCAGACGTTCGCTGACCAGCGACGGAAATTCGAGGGGCAGCGACGCGAGGATGCCCAAGCTGCAACGTTCGTCCAGCACGGGCTGGTACGCCGCTCCCAATCCTTCCACGAAAAGCCGCAATGGGGTCAGCGGGAACCGCTCCGCAAATGCCTTCGCCGCCGCAGAGATGGTGGTTGTCGGGAAGAACACGTCGACGACAACCGACAGCTCGGCTTCAAGTCCGCCGGCCATCAGTTTGGCGCGTGCCTTCATCGCATCAACCGCAGCCACAACGTTGCGGGCATCGGCAAGCAGCAGTACACCCTCGGGGGTAAGTTTCGGGAAGCGTGCCGTGCGATCGAAAAGCACGATATCAAGTTGCCCCTCCAGACCGCTGACCCAGCCACTCACCGCAGACTGTACGCGGTAGAGCTTGCGTGCCGCAGCCGAGAAGCTGCCTGCATCGACCGCTGCGATGAAGGCTCTGAGTTGATCCAGTGAAACGCCATCCAGCATTGCTGGTCTATCCCGTATACAGATCGTTCAAATCGAATTTTATCGACTTTTCTGACTTGCCTGGCGATTCCATGTTCGATCCCACCGTAGTCACAAGGGCATCGACTTTCACGACCGCTACACGTGTTTGGCGTGCGTTTGCATTGACGCACGACCGTTCAGGTGGCACGCTGCGGGGACGCCTGTAACGTCCGCACCGGGCTCTTGGTGGGTGGCGGCAACGCCTCGAGTTTGGATCGTGCATGAAACCCTGGTGCGACCTCTCGGCAAGTTTTCATGCAGAGGAAACCGGGAGCGGCCTTTGGCCACCCGCTGGAATGATCGACATGATCAGAAGGATGTCATGACGCGATGGCGTTGGCTTGTTCTTGCGTTCGGCCTTCTGGCGCTCGGCGGCTGCGTGTCGGTGCCCCGCCGCCCACCGCCGCCCGGATTGATCAATGCTGCGGTGCCCGCGGGTTTCGAGCCAAGCATTCGGCTGCTTTCAGTGGATCGCCGACGCTACATCCAGGAATTCCCCCAATGGGTGGCGGGGCTCAGGAGAGCCGCGCATGGCAAGCCCATCAACATTCTGGTGCTGTCCGGCGGTGGCAGCGACGGCGCTTTCGGTGCCGGTGCCCTGATCGGGCTGGCAAAGGCGCACACGCGCCCGCAATTTCAATTGGTGACGGGCGTCAGTGCGGGGGCGCTGTTGGCGCCATTCGCGTTTCTCGGCCCCGGTTGGGACGACGCATTGCGCAAGGCTTTTACCAGCGGTGCGCTGGGGTTCCTGCAGCGTCCGGGCATGCTCGGTGCGCTGAAGCGAATCGTGTTTCCGCAGGGCACGGGTGGCCATGATCCCCTGGCCACACTGGTCGACCGATTCATCAGCGACGACATGATCGATGCTGTGGCGCGGCAAGCGGCAACCGGCCGCCAGTTGTGGGTGGCGACGACCAACCTCGACGATCAGGAAACCGAGTTTTGGGACATGGGGGCGATTGCCCAACGCGGCGGCCCGGCAGCGCACAAACTGTTCCGCAAGGTGCTGATTGCCTCGGCCAGCATACCCGGCATGTTTCCACCGGTCATGATCAGGGTTACCGAAAACGGGAAGACCTACGATGAAATGCATGTCGACGGGAGCGTCACCACGCCATTGTTCCTCGCACCAGTGGTTGCGCTTACAGCACCCGTTGGGCACCAACTCGCCGGTGCGAACGTGTATGTGATGATCAACGGGCACATGGGCAAGCAACCTACGGAAACGCCCATCAACACCATCCGGATCCTGGAAGACAGTTTTTCGGCGCAGCTCATCTACAACACGCGTAATGCCTTCAATGAGGTGATCGCGTTTGCGTATCGTGAACAGATGCACCTCGATTTCACCTCCATCCCGGATGCCTTCCGGTCAGGTAGTTTTCTCGACTTCCACCGGCAACATTTACAGGAGCTATTCGACTACGGTGAATCCTGCGCAATGCGCGGTCTGTTGTGGACGACCGTGGCGCAGGACGTCGAACGCAACGCCTACCAGCAACCCAATGATCGGTCGGCGCGCATGTGTCCGGATGGTGTTGCACCGTCGTCGCAATGAACCGTCGCCGCAATGAATGAGTTCCAGCCGCATTTTGCCGACGCTTCAGGGAAACTCCACCATGCGAGCAAGGTGGCACGCGACATCGTTTGAGCGCCACCCCGTTACGGCGATCACGGTGTGAACTTCGGGAAGCATGCCGTGCGATCGAAAACACGACATCAAGTTGTCCCTCCAGGCCGCTGATTCAACCATTGGCCACAGACTGTACGCGGTAGAGCTTGCGCGCCGCAGCCGAGAAGCTGCCTTCATCGACCGTTGCGATGAAGGCTCTGAGTTGATCCAGTGAAACCTCCCAGCGCCAACGTTTTGAATATGCGTCGTCAGTTAGCCTGACCGGCAACGGAAATGGGCTGACCGGCATAAGACTGAGACCGAGATGTCGGTCGAAGGACCGCTATTGAGAAAGCGGGCGTGATGCCGCAATCGACCCGATCCGGACGGTCATGACCGTCCGCTTTCGGGGAAGCTGGAACTCCGTGAAATCAAACTCCGAAAAACTCTCCCTGAATTTTCAGAGACGACAAGCCGTCGCGCCATCGAGATGGAACCCGATACATCACGCCGCGCTCCATACGTGCTTCTGGAACGGCGCATCCAGTGGTGGCTTGGTGACGCTGCCGGTGTAGTTGGTAATGGTGGACGCCGCCACGATGGTGATCGCCTCGAGCAGCAATTCCTTGCTGAAGCCAGCGGCAAGGAATTGCTCGGTGTCTTTGTCGTCGACACGGCCGCGTTTCTCGATCAGGGTTCTGGCCAGCGTCGAGAGCGCGGCCAGCTTTTTGTCCTTGGGTACGCCGCCGTCGCGCATGGCTTGAACGTCGGCCGCATCCAGGCCCGCGTCCAATGCCAGCGCAGTATGAAACGCGACCGCCCATTCGCAGGCATTGGTGACCGCATCGGTGAGAAGTACGGTTTGAATCTGCGGGTCGGTAAAGCTGCCCTCAACATGCACCTTCTGGAAAAGTGCTACCAGGCTGCCGATCAGGATCGGCGAAGTGGCCATCGCGCCAGCGATGTTTGGAATCATGCCGAAGGTCTGTTGCAGGCTCTGCAGCGAGGGTTTGGATGCGTCGGGGGCTGAGTCGATAGTGTGAACAGAAAAAGTATTCACGAGAAGTACCTCGATGGGTTGGGAATGCAGGGAATGGATTCCTGGCTGGATTTTCAGTATGCGCCGCCCTGGGGTGTTATAGGCTGCCTGCAGGTTGCCTTGGCGGCACAAGCCACGACGAGCGTGCCTGCGACGAACTTTCCTGATCTCATGGCACCGCCGCGCCTCGAAATGGATTGAACAAAGTATGTGCACGCTGGATCGCGAAGTGACGCCAATTCCCCCTCGTTTCTTGCCAAAATCACTTTGGACTGCGTGTGCGCACGGCTACGCTCGTACGTTCTCGAGCGATCAATCGTCCTCCGTGCGATTTATCCCGGAAGGGTGATGCCGAGCTCTGCCGCGATGCGCCGGGCCGTCTGCTCGCGCCGGTTGGTGAGATCGGCGTAGGCACGACGTGCGTGCTCGACGATGACGGCGGGGGCCGTTTCGGGCGTGCCGCTGTCGAACGGCGGCTCCGGCGCGTACACCATGTCGAGCTGGATCGACTGCGCCACGGCATCACCGCGCAATGCTGCGGCCAGGCGCAACGCACCATCGATGCCCGCGGTGACGCCCGCTGCAAAGACCCAGTTGCCATCCACCACCACGCGTTCGTCCACGCGCGTGGCACCGAAGAACGGCAGCAAATGCTGACAGGACCAGTGCGTGGTGGCGCGGTGCCCTCGCAACAGACCGGCCGCACCGCAAAGCAGCGCGCCGGTGCAGACCGAAAGCACGCTGCGCGCGCCCGTTGCCTGCTGGCGGATCCAGCCGAGCAACGCCTCGCTCTCCATCAACGCCTGTTGTCCAAAGCCGCCGGGCACATGCAGCACGTCGAGCGCTGGCGTTTCGGCCAGCGTGGCGTCCGGAACGATTCGCAGGCCGCGTGCATCACGGACGGAGTCCCGCGTGAGCCCATAAACGCGACAGGTGGCGTTCGGAATGCGCGACAGTACTTCGAAGGGGCCAGTCAGATCGATCTGGTCCAACCCCTCGAAGACGAGGGACCCAATTTCGAGATGCACGTCATTCGCGATCACGGGTTTCTTCCGTATTGAGGTAAAATCAACGCTTCCATGGTGTGCTCGAAGGCGCCGCTGCACGTGCCAAATAACCCTCGGTTCGGGCCAGAATCCGTGCTGCTTCATCCGCGGCGAAGGATCGAGCTGGTCGCGTTTCCGGGCGTGCAGATACTCGATCTTGCCGGTCCCATGCAGGTGTTCGTGTCGGCCAACGACACGCTTGCCCAGGCAGGAAAAGCACCGCCCTACGCCACTCATGTCGTGGCCCCGGACGGTTTGCCGGTGATGGCCTCGAGTGGTTTGCAGCTGGCGACGGAGGCGCTTCCGTCGCCGGACGTTACGGTTGATACGCTGGTGATTGCTGGCGGCCCTGGCGTCGATGCGGCAGCGGGCAATGCGCTATTGGTGGAGTGGACGCGGGGAAGGACCAAGACGGCGCGACGTGTCACGTCCGTTTGTACGGGCGCATTCCTGCTTGCGGCGTCCGGTGCACTGGATGGCCGCCGGGCGACGACCCACTGGGCATATTGCGCCGAGCTGGCACGCCGGTTTCCCACTATATACGTCGAGCCCGACCCGATCTTCGTGCGCGATGATTCGATCTGGACATCGGCGGGCGTGACCGCCGGTATCGATTTGGCATTGGCTCTGGTGGAAGATGATCTGGGGCGCGACGTGGCGCTGGCTGTGGCGCGCTATCTCGTGGTGTTCCTGAAACGACCGGGTGGCCAGGCGCAATTCAGCACGGCGCTGTCGTTGCAGATGGCGGACGATCGATTCGGCGCGCTGCATGCGTGGATGGGCGCGCATCTCACCCAGGATCTTTCGCTGCAGGTGCTGGCGGGCCGGACAGCCATGAGTCCACGCAGCTTCAGCCGCCACTACCGCGAAGCGACTGGGCTTACTCCCATGCGCGCGGTCGAACACTTGCGGCTGGATGAGGTGCGAAGGCTGCTGCTGGATTCGACGCTCCCAATCAAGCGTATCGCGCAGCGCTGCGGATTCGGCTCGGAAGAGACGCTGCGGCGAAGCTTTGCCAAGCTATTGAAGACTTCACCGCAAGCTTATCGCGATCATTTCGGAATGACCGTCGCAACACCGAACGCGCGCATGCGCAAAAAATCTGTTCCACATTGCGCTTGAACGCGCTGATCGATATTCGTCAACTCGTGGCCATGGATCACATCCGGTTTCATCATCGCGCTTGAACTCGTCGTCTGTTGAACCGACAGCAATCTACTGGGACATCCCGACCAATCCCGTCGCTTCTGAACGACCGCTCTGCGGCGGTGAGTGGTGCCTGGCGGATGACCGCAGTTGTTAAGGGTTGTCCGACGC
>JBOHYW010000014.1:0-38068 GCA_050738155.1 Rhodanobacteraceae bacterium | reverse complement strand
GTGATCCACCCTGCGCCGCAGGAGCGACGCGACCGGTCACCGCATCCGGTAGGTGATCCGCCCCTTGGTAAGGTCGTACGGCGTCATCTCGACCTTGACTTTGTCGCCGGTGAGGATGCGGATGTAATGCTTGCGCATGCGTCCGGAGATGTGCGCAGTCACGACGTGCCCATTTTCGAGTTGCACGCGGAACATGGTGTTGGGCAGGGTCTCTTGCACCGTGCCTTCCATTTCGATGACGTCGTCTTTGGCCATTGGGTGCGCAGGATACCGGGCGGGAAACCGTACATTTTGCCACGATATGACTCCACGCGAAAGCATGGGGTCGTGCCGCGCCGCGGCGGGCGGCTTTTGCCGGCTGGCGATGTCGGGTGGTTATCGGTAATCGGCATAAGCGAACAGACTTCATGTTGCATCGCGTCATGCTACATTGACCGGCATTTCGGCAAGGCCTGTCATGCGCATTGTTTGTGTCCAACCAGCCCGGGATCCGATGATCTGCGGGGATGGCCCGGTGCGCGTCGGTTGCGCACAAGATGACGATGTCGTCCTGGGTGGCACGGGTGTAGCGCCGCACCACGCATCGATCGTCGCGGACGCACGCGGGTTGGTGCTGAAAGTCGCCCCTGCTTGCCAGCGCGTGTACGTCAATGCGCGCGCCGTGCGCGAACGCGCGTTGTTGCATTACGGCGATACCCTCACGTTCGGCGGCAGCAAGTTACTGGTGACGACGGATGCGCCGCCGCCGGGTGCGGCAGACGCCGCGACGACCGATGTTGGTGGCGTGACGGAGCCGGTGGCGGTTCGCGTCGTTTCCGGCAAGGCTTCCGGCCAGGCATTGGCGGTGCAACCCGAGTTGCATCTCGGCGCCGATACCCGGTGCTTCGGTGAATTGCCGTTTGCCTGTCGGATCGCACAAACCGCCGATGGTCTGGTTTTCGAATCAGACAGCGCGACGCCGAGCGTGAACGGCTGGCACTGCCGACGCGCGAAACTCGCGCCAAACGACCAGATCACACTGGGTGAACATCGCCTCATCATCGAGGCGCCGGGGCTGCAGTATGCGGCGTACGTGGCGTCATTGCCGCCACCGGAACCTGCGGCAGTCAACGAACCGAATACCGCCGAGGATTCACAGCACACCGGGATCTGGTGGCTGATCGCGGCCGCGGCGGTTCTGGCGGTGATCATCGCATTGTTCCTGTATTTCCACGGGTAGCTCAACAACTTTCGAGGAACCTTCGAACATGTCGCGAGCATGGAATTTCAGTGCCGGACCGGCGGCGTTGCCGGCGGAAGTATTGCGGCGCGCGCAGGCCGAACTGCTGGAGTGGGGTGCGGCGCGCGCGTCGGTGATGGAAGTCAGCCACCGCGGCAAGGCTTTCATGGAAATGGCGGCGCGGGCCGGGTCGGATCTTCGCGACTTGTTGGCGGTTCCGGCGAGCCACAAACTGCTGTTCCTGCAAGGCGGAGCGACCCAGCAATTTGCGCAGGTGCCGATGAACCTGTGCGCGGACGGCCAGCGCGCCGACTACATTGTCACCGGGCACTGGGGCGAGAAGGCGGTATTGGAAGGTGCGTTTTACGCGGATGTGCACCTTGCAGCCAGCGCCAAACCGGACGGTTATACGTCCATTCCTGACCGCGCGACGTGGGACCTCGATCCGAATGCGGCCTACGTCCACATCACCACCAACGAAACCATCCATGGCGTGGAAATGCACGACATCCCCGACGTCGGCAAGCTGCCGTTGGTTGCCGACATGTCTTCGGACATCCTGTCGCATCCTCTCGACGTATCGAAGTTCGGCCTGATCTACGCTGGTGCGCAGAAAAACATCGGGCCGTCCGGTTTCGTAGTCGTGATCGTGCGCGAGGATTTGCTGGAACGCCGCCCGCGGCCGCTGCCGCGCATCTTCCGGTATGCCGAATACGCCGCGGCGGATTCGATGCTGAATACGCCGAACACCTGGGGCTGGTATCTCGCCGGATTGACGTTTCAGTGGCTGAAGGAGCAGGGCGGACTCGCCGAAATGGGCCACCGCAACCGGGCCAAGGCCGACCTCCTGTACAAGACCATCGACGGTTCCGACGGGTACTATCACAACCGTGTCGACCCGACGGCGCGCTCGCGCATGAACGTGATCTTCAACCTGCGCGATGCCGCACTGGAACCGGTGTTCGTCGCCGCAGCCGACAAGGCCGGCTTGGTGGCGTTGAAGGGCCATCGCGCGCTGGGCGGCATTCGCGCCTCGATCTACAACGCGGTGCCGATCGAAGGCGTGCGCGCGTTGTGCGATTTCATGACGGAGTTCGTGCGCACCCATGGCTAGTTCGAAACGTTCCGGCAAATCCGCACGGCCATTCGACCCGGTGCGGCTGGCCAATCGCGCCACGGCAAACCTGCGCGCATACGATCCCGGCCACGACCTGCCGGCGCTGCGCGAACACTTCGGCGCGGCGATCGCGGAACTTGGCTCCAACGAAAACCCGTTGGGTGCGAGTCCGCGCGCACTCGAGGCGATGCGTGCGGCATTGCCGGAGTCATTCCGTTATCCGGACCCGCGCGGCGCGGCATTGAAAAGGGCATTGTCGGGCCATCTGGGCATCGACGGGGAACGCATCGCGCTCGGCAATGGTTCGCATGAATTGCTGATGTTGCTGGCGCAGTGTTTCGCGGGGCCGGAATGCTCGATCGTGTTTTCGCAGTTCGGCTTCGCGGTGTTTCCGATCGCGACCGCCGCGGTCGGCGCGCAGGCGGTTTGCGTGCCGGCACTGCCGCGCGGTCACCGCACGGCACCGTGCGGCCATGATCTGGCCGCGATGGCCAAGGCGATACGCGGTGATACGCGCATCATCTATCTGGCCAACCCCAACAACCCGACCGGGACCTGGTTCGACGATGCCGCGCTCGCGACGTTTCTTGGCAAGGTGCCACGCGACGTGCTGGTGGTGGCCGACGAGGCGTACCACGAATATGTCGATGCTTCGGGCCTGACTTCGGCAATGGGTCTTATCGAGCGGTTCCCCAATCTCATCGTCACGCGTACTTTTTCCAAGGCTTACGGAATGGCGGGCTTGCGGGTTGGCTACCTGGTTGCGGATGCCGGCGTGGTTGCGGTACTCGAACGGCTGCGCGAATCGTTCAACGTCAATGCGATTGCATTGGCTGGCGCCGAAGCTGCGTTGCGCGACAAACCCTGGTTGAATCGCGTACGCAAGTTCAATCGTGCGGAACGCGAATGGTTGCGCGGCGAACTGCTGGAACGCGGATATCGTTGCCTGCCTTCCCAGACCAATTTCCTGCTGTGCGTGCTGCCACGCGACGCGTCCGGGCTGGAACGACATTTGTTCGAGCGCGGCGTGATCGTACGTCCGATGGGCGGTTACGGATTGCCGCGGGCACTGCGCATCAGCGTGGGCAGCCGTGCGGAAAACCGGCGACTGCTGAGAGCGCTGCCGTGAGTGCATCGCTGGATTGGACGAGCGGGCCGGTGGCCAGTGCCCTGCATGGCTGTCTGCGGGTTCCCGGCGACAAGTCGATTTCGCATCGCGCGGTGATGCTCTCGGCGGTCGCAGAAGGAACCTCGCGCATCTGTGGATTTCTGGAAGGCGATGACACTCGTGCCACCGCGCGAATCTTCAGTCAGATGGGGGTGCGCATCGAGGCGCCGGCGGCGGGCGAACGGATCGTGCACGGCGTCGGGCTGCACGGCTTGCATGCGCCCGATGGCGCGCTCGATTGCGGCAACTCCGGCACCGCCATGCGGCTGCTGGCCGGGCTGCTGGCGGGTCAGGTGCTCGACGCCACGTTGACTGGCGATGCGTCGCTGTCAAAGCGGCCGATGCGGCGGGTGACTGAGCCGCTGGCGCGCATGGGCGCTGTCATCGGGACAGGCGGGGGCGGAGTACCTCCACTGCGTATCCGTGGTGATCGCCGATTGTGCGGAATTGAATACACGCCGCCGGTCGCGAGCGCGCAGGTGAAATCTGCGCTGTTGCTGGCGGGCCTGTACGCGCAGGGCGAGACGGTGGTCGTCGAGCCACGGCCGACCCGTGACTATACCGAACGCATGCTGGCGGCATGCGGCTGGCCGGTCACGTTTGCGCCGGGCCGCGCCGCCTTGGGCGGTGGGCACGTGCTGCATGCCATCGATGTCGAAGTGCCGGGGGATTTTTCCTCCGCGGCGTTTTTCATCGTGGCGGCTACCCTGGTTCCGGGTTCAGAGCTCAAGCTCGAAGCGGTCGGCATGAACCCGCGTCGTACCGGATTGCTGTACGTGTTGCGCGCGATGGGCGCAGACATCACAGTGGAAAACGCGCGTGTTTCCGGTGGCGAGCCGGTGGCCGACCTGGTGGTGCGCCACGTGCCGCTGCGTGGCATCGAAGTGCCGGCGGAACACGTGGCCGACATGATCGACGAGTTCCCGGTCCTGTTCGTGGCGGCGGCCTGTGCCGAGGGTATGACGGTCATTCGCGGCGCCGCGGAACTGCGCGTCAAGGAATCCGACCGCATCGCGGTGATGGCGGCGGGCCTGCGCAAACTCGGAATCCGGATCGAGGAAACGCCCGACGGCGCGATCATCGAGGGTGGGGGGATGCAGGGCGGCAACGTGGCTTCCTGTGGCGACCACCGTTGCGCGATGTCCTTCGCCGTGGCGGGCGCCGTGGCCGCGAACGACGTGGGAATCGCCGATTGCGCAAACGTTGCGACGTCGTTTCCGGGGTTCGTGGACCTGGCAGCCGGTTGTGGTTTGGCAATCAGGTAGTCCGTGTGTCGTGGCATGAGCACGAGCCGGGGGCTTTCGGGCAGGTGTTCGGCGCGACGCAGGATGGTGGCCACTGGTTCGCCCGGCAGAGTCCTTCAACTGAGCGCCCATTCGGCTGGCTACAGGTATTCTCCATGGCGGGTACGGGAGCGATGTATTGGCGCGGTGCCAAGGGTGTGCTAATGTACGTACGTACAGGAAAGCTCAAGGTCATCCACCGTGCACGAATCCGTCACCCTCACCGAGCTGCGGCAGCGGTTGTTCCAGTTGGCCGATCGGGTCATCGAATCCGGCGAGCCGCTCGTGATCGAGCGGCGCGGCGTAAAGCTGTGCCTGGTGCGTGAAGATGCCGCGGAAGACAAGCGCGGACGCTTGGCACGGATCAAGTCGCGCAAACAATCCGTCGTGGTCGGGCCGCCGCTCGATCCGCACGAATCTCCGGCCCAATGGAGCGGACAAGCCTTGTCAAAGGTCGCGGAACCTTCCGCACCGGAATGGCCTGCGAAGCGCAAACCCAGTCGGCGGCCCAGGTCGTGATCATGCTCGACACCCACATCGTGGTCGCGCTGTACGACGGCCGCACGACGGGGCTGAGCAACAAGGCGCTGAGTGCGATCGACCGCCAGTCGGTATGGATGTCGCCGGCGGTGTTGCTGGAGCTCGAATTGCTCCACGAAATTGGCCGGGTGCGCATCGGCGCCGCCGCCATTGCCGCACACATGGAATCGCAACTGTCGATTCGCGTGGCTGGTGAACGTTTTCGGGACGTCGCATCCGAAGCGCTGGCGCTGGCGTTCACGCGCGATCCATTCGATCGTCTGATCGTGGCTCATGCAGCGCTGCTGAAGGCAGCCTTGGTCACCCACGACAGCCTGCTCGCGCGACATTATTCATGCGTGCTGCAATAGCGCCTTCATGTCGGTTCCTGCCATTCCCGTTTTGACCATCGACGGCCCCTCCGGCTCGGGCAAGGGCACCATCGCGCGCGCCGTGGCCGAAAGGTTGGGGTGGCGTCTTCTGGATTCCGGGGCGATCTACCGCGCGGTCGGCCATGCTGCCAGCATCAAGGGGCTGGATCTTGGCGATGCCGGCGCAGTTGCGCGTTGCGCGGCAGAGACCCGCATCGTGTTCCACAATCCAGACGACGGTGGTGACACCCGGGTCATCATCGACGACGTTGACGCCACCGACGCGATCCGCACCGAAACCGCGGGCGCCGCGGCGTCCGCGATAGCGGCCTTGCCGCAAGTGCGAAAAGCCTTGGTGGACAAGCAGTTGGCATTCCGGGTGCTACCCGGCCTGGTGGCCGACGGGCGCGACATGGGCACGGTCATCTTCCCGGATGCCAGGTTCAAGGTATTTCTGACGGCCAGCCCCGCGGAACGCGCAGAGAGACGCTATAAGCAGTTGAAGGCAAAGGGACTTGACGTTACACTAGCCAGCCTTTTGCACGAGATCGAGTTGCGGGACGCGCGTGACGCGTCGCGCACGGTCGCGCCGTTGCGGCCGGCTGATGACGCCGTCGTGATCGACAGCACCAGCCAGTCGATCGCCGCGGTGGTCGACGCGGTACTCGCACTCGTGCACAAGGGCTGATTTACCCGTGCCGCGTTTTGCGGTTTTTCTCACGGATGCCGCGTGCATCCCCCAACCGGCGGATCGTCGCCTGAAGGATACGTAGTCCCATGGAACTTGCAGGCATCGCGATCCAATCCCAACCTGGAATCCTCATGACCGAAAGTTTTGCCGAGCTGTTTGAACAGAGCCAGTCGCTGGCCAAATTGAAACCCGGATCCATCGTTTCCGGCACCGTTGTCGAAATCCGCCCCGACGTGGTGGTGGTGAATGCCGGACTCAAATCCGAGGGTATCGTTCCGATTGAACAGTTCCGCAACGAAGACGGCGAACTGGAAATCGACGTCGGCGACGAGGTCAAGGTCGCGCTGGACGCGATCGAGGACGGCTTTGGTGAAACCAAGCTGTCGCGCGAGAAAGCCAAGCGCTCGATGGTGTGGGACGAACTCGAACAGGCATTCGAGCAGGAAGACGTCGTGACCGGCCGCATCAACGGCAAGGTCAAGGGCGGCTTCACCGTCGACATCCGCGATGTGCGCGCGTTCCTGCCGGGTTCGCTGGTGGACGTGCGCCCGGTGCGCGATCCCGCCTATCTCGAAGGCAAGGATCTCGAATTCAAGATCATCAAGCTCGACCGCAAGCGCAACAACGTGGTGGTCTCGCGTCGCGCAGTGGTCGAGAGCGAACATTCCGAAGAGCGCGAACAGCTGCTGGCGAAGCTGCAGGAGGGCGCGATCCTGCACGGCGTGGTCAAGAACCTCACCGAGTACGGCGCGTTCGTCGATCTCGGTGGCATCGATGGCCTGCTGCACATCACCGACATGGCGTGGAAGCGCGTGCGGCATCCGTCGGAAGTCGTCAACGTCGGCGACGAGCTGGACGTGCGCGTGCTCAAGTACGACCGCGAGCGCAATCGCGTTTCGTTGGGCCTCAAGCAATTGGGCGACGATCCGTGGGTCAGCATCGCGCGCCGTTATCCGTCCGGCACCCGCCTGTTCGGCAAGGTCTCGAACGTCACCGATTATGGCTGCTTCGTGGAGCTGGAACCGGGCGTCGAGGGCCTGGTGCACGTCTCGGAAATGGACTGGACCAACAAGAACATCAACCCGGCCAAGGTGGTTCAGGTCGGCGACGAAACCGAAGTGATGGTGCTGGACGTCGACGAAGAGCGCCGTCGCATCTCGCTGGGCATGAAGCAGACCCAGTCCAACCCATGGGAAGCCTTTGCCGCCACCTTCAAGAAGGGCGACAAGGTGCATGGTGCGATCAAGTCCATCACCGACTTCGGCATCTTCGTGGGGCTGGACGGCGGCATCGACGGCCTGGTGCATCTGTCGGATATTTCCTGGCAGGGCACGGGCGAAGAGCTGGTCCGCGAGTTCAAGAAGGGCGAAGAGGTCGACGCCGTGGTATTGGCGGTCGATCCCGAGCGCGAACGCATCAGCCTCGGCATCAAGCAGCTCGAGCAGGATCCGTTCGGCCAGTTCATGGCGGCGCATCCGCGTGGCGCGCTCCTTGTCGGCACCGTAAAGGAAGTGGATGCCAAGGGTGCGGTAATCGACCTCGCCGATGGCATCGAGGGCTATCTTTCGGCACGCGATTTCGCCAAGGATCGCATCGACGATCTCAGCCAGCACCTGAAAGTGGGCGAGCAGGTCGAGGCCAAGTTCATCGGTATGGATCGCAAGGGCCGCATGCTGCAAATGTCGATCCGCGCCAAGGACGAGGACGAATTGGCCGAAAGCTTGTCCGAATATCAGAACCAGCATGCTGACCGCAGCACCACCAAGCTGGGCGCATTGCTGAAAGAGCAGTTGAACAAATCGGAATAAGCCTATATAACGGCTTGTGTTTTGAACGCAGATCATCGGCTCCGCCCGAATTGCCGGGCGGAGCCGAAATGCAAGGGATATGCATTCGGATCCGCACGAACGGGATCAACCGAGTAACGGCGCGTTGCCAGCCATGACCAAATCCGAATTGATCACATCCCTCGCCGAACGCCAGAAGCACCTGGCTTTCGCCGATGTGGAACTGGCGGTGCGCAACGTGATAGAGCAGATGAGTGCGTCGCTGGCTGGCGGAGACCGCATCGAGATCCGCGGTTTCGGCAGCTTCTCGCTGCATTTTCGCCCGCCGCGCACCGGCCGCAATCCGAAAACCGGCACGGCTGTCGCGTTGCCGGGCAAGTACGTTCCGCATTTCAAGCCGGGCAAGGAATTGCGGCAGCGGGTCAACGCCGTCGAGTCGTCGCCGGTCTGAGCCTTCGGTCCGCGACGACGGAGGCATTGGTGAATTTTTACGCCATCGACCCACTGCTGTTGTTGTTCCTGTTGCTGCCAGTAGCCGCCTGGTCGGGGTGGGCGTTGGGCCGTCGTGCGATCGCGCGGCGTTCCGGCGCACGCGTCACCGAGCTGTCCTCGCATTACTTCCGTGGCCTCAACTATCTGCTCAACGAGCAGCCGGACAAGGCCATCGAAGTGTTCATGAAACTGGCCGAGTTCAACCGCGACACGGTGGAAACCCACCTTGCGCTCGGCAACCTGTTCCGGCGCCGCGGCGAAGTCGATCGCGCTATCCGCGTACACCAGCATCTGGTCAGCCGCTCGAATCTGAGCGAGGCCGAGCGTACCGTCGCGCTGCTGGAATTGGGTGAGGATTACATGCGCGCGGGCTTGCTCGATCGGGCCGAGGCCTTGTTCGACGATCTGGTCGCGATGGACGCCCACGCACCGTCGGCGCTCAAGCACCTGATCGCGATCTACCAGCACGAACGCGATTGGCACAAGGCCATCGGCCACGCCCGCCGCCTGGAGAAGATGACCGGCGAATCGAAGGCCGCGACCATCGCGCAATTCCAGTGCGAGCTGGCCGAGCAATCGCGTCAGCACGGTGCACGTGCGGAAGCCCGCGCGTACCTCGAGGAAGCTTTCGCCAGCCAGCCAGGCTGCGTGCGCGGCTACCTCATCAGCGGCCATCTGTATGCCGAAGAAAGCCGCTGGCACGAAGCGGTACTGGCGTTCGAGCAGGCGGTCGACGCCGACGTTGATTTCGTCCCGGAAATCCTGCCGCCGCTGCTCGACGCCTACGCGCATGCCGGCGAAATGGATCGCGCCGAAAAATTCCTGGGGCATGTGATCGAGCGCTATCACGGCATCACGCCGGTGCTGGCGCTGACCAACCTGTACCGACAGCGCGAGGGCGAGCGTACCGCGATCGATTTCCTCACCGAGCAGTTGCGCCAGCGTCCGTCGGTGCGGGGGATGATGGCGTTGATCGATGCGACGCTCGATCGCACGACAGGCGAGGCGCACGAGAATTTCCTGATCCTGCGCGACCTGACCCGCAAATTGCTGGAGGGTCGCGCGATGTACCGTTGCAGCCATTGCGGGTTCGGGGCCAAGGCACATCATTGGCAATGCCCGAGCTGCAAGAGCTGGGGGACGGTCAGGCCGATCCACAGCGTCGTCAGCGAATAAGGCAAGGTTGGAAAGCATTGGACGCGGATCAACACGGATTGCCGCGGATTTTTATCCGAATTTATCCGTGTGAATCCGTGTCAAAGGCTTTTCTGATTCACTCCCAGGAGCGTGCCAGCGGAACTCCATGGAGATGATCGTCTTCGCAATCGCCTGTGGTTTCGTTTTGTCGATCATTGCGACCGGCGCGGCGTTGATCTATGCCCGTCGGCGCGGACTGCTCGACCAGCCAGGGAAACGGCGTTCGCATACCCTGCCGACGCCTCGCGGGGGCGGCGTGGGCATCGTCGCTGCGGTAGTGCTGGTGGGTTCGCCAGCGTGGTATTGGTTGAGCGCCGAACCGCGTTGGTCGCCCGTCATTGCAGTGGCCGTGGCGGTGCTGGCGGTCGCCCTGATCGGGTGGCGCGATGACCACGCGCCGTTGCCGGTGGTGCCGCGACTTGCGGTGCACGCTGGTGCCGCGTTGCTGGTCGGCGCGGCCGCGCTGGCGCCTTGGGCAGCGCATGTCCATTATTGGTGGTGGGTGCTGATTCCGCTCGCGATCGTGCTGGTCGGCTTCATCAATGCCCACAATTTCATGGATGGTATCGATGGCATCCTGGGGCTGCAGGGTCTATTCGTGCTTCTGGGCTACGGGTTGCTGGCGACGTTTGTGGGCCACATCGGACTCGCCGCGCTGGCTTTCGCCTCCGCGGCGGGATGTCTGGGGTTCCTTGTTTTCAACGTTCCGCCGGCCCGCATTTTCATGGGCGATGTCGGTTCGGGGGCGCTGGGCCTCACGCTCGGCGCGGTGGCTGCGCTTCTTGTTCAGCGTGACCCTGCGATGCTGTGGGCATGCTTGATCCTGCCTTCGGCATTTCTGGTCGACAGCGGTCTCACCCTCGCGCGGCGAATCGTCTGCGGCCAACGTTGGTATTCGCCGCACCGCCAGCATCTGTACCAATGGCTGGTGCGGGTAAACTGGAGCCATGCGCGCACGGACGTGGCCTACATGATCTGGAATCTGGTGATCGCGGCACCGCTGGCGTGGTGGGCGGCGCGTCGACCGGAACATGGGTTGGCCTGTTGCGTCGCGGCATACGTGGCAGCAATCGTGGCATGGCACGTAGGCAAGCGTGCCTGTCTTGCGTCAGTCAGGCGGAGGGGTGTGCATGAAGCTGCGTGAGCTTTCCGGCAGAATCCATCCACGCACCGCGGTGGTGGTCCATGACGTGGCGGTAACCCTGCTGGCATGGTGGTTGGCCAATACCATCCGCTACGCCATGTTGCCGTTCGGCCAGCAGCTCGACCTGCTCAGTTGGCAGACCCTGATCGTGCTGGGCGTGCAAGGCCTGGTGTTCTACTGGACCGGCCTTTACAAAGGCCTGTGGCGATTCGCCAGCGTGCCGGATCTGTGGAACATCCTGCGTGCGGTGATCGCCGGCGCCGTGGTGATCTACATCGCGCTGTTCCTGTACAACCGCATGTACGGCATCTCGCGTTCGGTGTTGCTGATCTACCCGGTGCTGCTGGCGATTTTTCTCGGCGTACCGCGCCTCGCCTATCGTTACTGGAAAGACAGCCAACTCGATCTGTTCAACGCCAGGCACAGCCATCGCGTGCTGGTGATCGGTGCCGGACGCGCAGGCGAAGCCCTGGTACGCGACCTGCGCCGCGATTCCCGCTACGTTCCCGTGGGATTCGTCGATGACGACGATTCCCTGCGCGGTTCCCGTTTGCAAGGCGTGCCGATACTCGGCGGCACCGACAAACTCGCTGAGCTGGCGCGTCGTTCGGGTGCGGAAATGCTTCTGATCGCATTGCCGAGCGCAGACAAGGGGCAGATGCGCCGGGTGGTCAGCCTGTGCGAGGCAACCGGCCTGCCGTTCCGGATGGTTCCGCGCCTGGACGACGTGGTCTCGGGCCGCGCGCAATTCAATGAATTGAAGGAGGTCGCGATCGAGGATCTGCTCGGCCGCGATCCGGTAAAGCTGGAATGGCATGCGATTCGCCAGAACCTGACCGGACAGCGCGTACTCGTCACCGGCGGCGGTGGTTCGATCGGTTCCGAACTGTGCCGCCAGATTGCGCGGCTGGGTGCGGCCGAACTCACGATCCTGGATTTGTCCGAGTACAACCTGTATCGCATCGAACAGGAGTTGCGCGCGCAATATCCGGAATTGCTGCTGCGCTGCCTGGTCGGTGACTGCGGGGACGCCGCCGCCTGCGGCAACGCCTTCGGTTTGGCCAGGCCGCAACGGGTGTTTCACGCGGCGGCCTACAAACACGTGCCGCTGCTGCAGAACCAGTTGCGCGAAGCATTCCGCAACAACGCGCTCACCACCCGCATGGTGGCCGAGCACGCGGTTCGCCATGGCGCCGAAACTTTCGTATTGATTTCCACCGACAAAGCGGTCAATCCAACCAGCGTGATGGGCGCCTGCAAACGGGTCGCGGAAATCATCTGCCAGATCACGGCCGAAGGGCAGGCGACGCGTTTCGTTACCGTCAGGTTCGGCAACGTGCTCGACTCGGCCGGTTCGGTGGTGCCACTGTTCCGTCGCCAGATTGCCGAGGGTGGCCCGTTGACGGTGACCCACCCGGAAATTTCCCGCTATTTCATGACGATCCCGGAAGCCTGCCAGTTGATCCTGCAGGCGATGACGATGGGGCGCGGTGGCGAAACGTTTGCGCTCGACATGGGCGAGCCGGTCCGCATCCGCGATCTTGCCGAACAGATGATCCGGCTCGCCGGCAAGCAGCCGGGCCGTGACGTGCAGATCCTGTACACGGGCCTGCGGCCGGGCGAGAAACTGTTCGAGGAATTGTTTCACCCGCTCGAGAACTACCACGGCACCGCCCACCCCAAGATTTTCGAAGCTGCGCCCCGTCAGCAATCCGCCGCAATGGTGGTGGCGCAACTCACCCGCGCAACCGAAGCGGTGATGAAGTTCGACGAGGACGCGCTGCGGACTTGCGTCAGCGCGCTGCTGCCGACGTTTCGCTGGGAGTCGGGCAACGTCACGCAAACCGCCGAGGTAGTGCCGCTGCAGCGTGGCGAGAGTGCGGCATAGTTCAGGCCATTCTCAAAGCCGCAACAATCAAGGATAAAAAGTGACCCGATTGCGCAAGGTGGTTTTTCCCGTCGCTGGCCTGGGCACGCGGTTTTTGCCCGCGACCAAGGTCGTCGCCAAGGAAATGTTGCCGGTACTCGACCGACCGCTGATCCAGTACGCCGTCGATGAAGCGGTCGACGCCGGCGCCGACACGCTGGTGTTCGTCACCAACCGCTACAAACACGCGATCGCGGATTACTTCGATTCCGCCTACGAGCTGGAAGAAACGCTCGAACGCGCGGGCAAGAACGAATTGCTGGCGATGGTCCAGGGGCTGCTGCCGTCCCATGTCCGCTGCGTCTACGTGACCCAGGAGCAGGCGCTTGGCCTGGGTCACGCAGTACTCTGCGCAAAAGCAGTGGTCGGCGACGAGCCGTTCGGCATTATTCTTCCGGACGACCTGATCGTGAACGGTGATGGACCCAGCGCGCTGCGTCAAATGGCCGCTCGCGCGTCGGACGGCAAAACGGGCGTGCTTGCAGTCGAAGAAGTCCCGCACGCCGACACCGGCAAGTACGGCATCGTCGACCTGGAATCCGGTGGCGACCGCATTCGCCACATGGTCGAAAAACCCAAACCCGCCGATGCCCCATCAAATCTCGCCGTCGTCGGCCGCTACGTTTTGCCAGCGCGAATTTTTGAACTTCTGGAAAAAACCACGCCCGGCGCGGGCGGCGAGATCCAGTTGACTGATGCCATCGCCGCGCTGCTCGCGGAATCTCCGGTACTCGCCCACCGCTTCGCGGGCAAACGCTTCGACTGCGGCAACAAGGCCGGCATGGTGCGCGCGACCTTGCACTTTGCGTCCATCGATCCCGAGTTGCAGCACCTGGTTCCCGGGACGCACGCAAGGTAGTGGCCCGCGGTTCTGGTTGAGGCGTTATGCTGCGCCGATGATGCCATCGACCTGGTATTCCGCCAGTGCGCGCCCATTCGATCCGTTGCCTCCATTGCAAGGGAAGACGGATGCGCGCGTGGCGATCGTGGGCGGTGGCTATGCCGGCGTATGTCTCGCATTGGGCCTCGCCGAACGTGGCATCCGCGATGTGGTGCTGCTCGAGCGCAATGGCATCGGCCATGGTGCGTCTGGCCGCAACGGTGGCTTCGTGTTCGGCGGTTATTCGTTGGGCGAGGAAGCCTTGCTGCGGCAGCTCGATATGGAGCGCGCGCGCCGTCTGTATGGCGCGACCACCGATGCGGTTGGATTGATCCGCGATCGCATCGCCCGTTATGCAATCGAATGCGATGCCACGGATGCCGGCGTGATCTGGGCCAACTGGTTCCGCGATCCGGAGATACTGCGCGCGCGCCAGCGGTTGCTTGCCGATGCCTACGACGTGAAATGGGAATGGTTGCCCGAAGAACAACTGCGCGGTTTGATCCACAGCCAGCGCTACCATGATGGCTTGTTCGAACGGAACGCGTTGCACTTGCATCCTCTCGATTATCTGCACGGCATGATTCGGGGCGGGCAAGGGCAGGGCACTACATTTCATGAAAATTCGCGCGTGCGTCGCGTGGACCGGGACGGTGCGGATTGGCGCGTGCGCACCGACGCGGGCGAGGTGCGGGCACAAACCGTGGTGCTGGCTTGTGGTGGTTACCTCGCGCATCTCCAGCGCGAAGTCGATCGCGCGATATTGCCGATCGCAACCTACGTCATGGTGACCGAGCCACTCGGTGCGCGCCTGCAGGCATGCCTGCACACGCAGGCTGCGATTTACGACACCCGCTTTGCATTTGATTACTACCGCCCGCTCAAGGATTCACGTTTGCTGTGGGGTGGCCGCATCTCCATCCGCAACCGTTCGCCGAAAGCAGTGAAGAAACTCTTGTTGCGCGACCTGCTGCGCGTGTTTCCACAGATCGAAGGGGTGAAGATCGATTACGCCTGGTCGGGCCTGATGAGCTACGCGCGTCACCAGATGCCGCAACTCGGCACCCGTGGCGACGGGCTATGGTGGATGCAGGCGTTCGGCGGTCATGGCACCGCGCCGACTTGCGCGGTCGGCGAATTGCTGGCTGCGGCGATTGCACAGAATGATGACGGTTGGCGCGGGTTCGCTTCGTTCGGTTTGCCGAGTACGTGGCGTCCGTTCGGCTATCTTGGCGCACAGTCGCAGTATTGGTGGCACGAAGCCCGCGACGGCTTGAGGGGAATGCTGGAGGGTTGAGCCAACGCGCGGGAGAGAGACAGCCGCCGCGCCGCTTCAACGAGTCTCGAGTGCGTGCCGCCGCCACGCCGCGGGTGTCTCACCGAAGCAGCGTTTGAATGCACGCTGGAACGCGGCGTTGGAATCGTAACCGACTTCGTCGGCTACGCGCGGGATGCTGCACCAGCTCTCGCCAAGGCGGCGTGCTGCAAGTTGCATGCGCAACCGGGTCAGGTAGTGCATGGGCGGCTCGCCGATGATGTCGCGGAAACGTTCTGCGAGCGACGAACGCGAACTGCCGACGCTGGCGGCCAGTTCGTCCACCGACCATTGCCTGCGCGGCTGCGCGTGCATCGCCTGCAGCGTACGCCCGACCACCGGGTCGCGCAAGCCGGCCAGCCAACCGGTCGCGTTCGCCGGCAGCTCGCGCATGTACAACCGCAGGGCACCCAGGAACAACAGTTCCGCCAGGCGTCCGCGCAAGCCCGCCGCGCCGGGCTCGTCGTCAAGGGCATTGACCACCGCGTAGCGGACCAGTGTGTCCATCCGGGCACCGAGTGCCACTTCGAACACCGGCGGCAGGGACCGGCACAACGGTTCGAAGGCGCGTCGGTCACAGCCAAGAAATCCGCACAGCAGGCGTGCCGACTCGCCCGGCCCGTTCGCGACCCGAACACGCCTGACATCGGGCAATGCGCATTCCCCAAGCATTGACGAAAAAGGTACGGTTGCGCGCCCGGGTTGGTCACAAAGATCATGTCGGTCACCTTGGGTGACGACCACCGCGTGACCTTGCGGCAATTCGAACCACTCGCGCGAGGCGTGCCGCACCCAACAATGTCCCTTCGACATCACGTGAAACGCGATGACTTGCGTGGTGCTGCAGGGAAGCAGGGGAGCGAAGTTTTGCGCTGCAGGATGTCCTGCAACACCCCAAGGTCCCTTCAGCTCGACCTCGAAGATGAGTGCGCCGGTCAGGCGCACCAACGTCAGCACATCGGACAGCAGATCGATAGCCATGTTCGCCTTCGGCGCCGGTCGGCGTTTCGAGCATGTTTCGCGGAGTATAGGTCATTGCCGGCAAAGTCGCCCAAGCCCACACTCGTCAGGCATCCACTGAAGGAGACGAGGCCATGGGGAAACGTTCCGCTGCTGTCTTGTTGTTCTCGCTCGGTTCGGTGTTTGCGGTCGCTGCGATGGCGTCGCCACCGGCTGCGAACACGCCCGAGCACGTTCTGCTTGTACCCGCGAGCATCAAATGGATGCCGGCACCTCCGGTATTGCCCAAAGGGATACAACTTGCAGTGTTGCGTGGCAATCCTTCCGCGAAAGGCCCTTGCATCGTGCGGCTGAAGATACCGCCGCACACGGTGATCGCGCCGCATTGGCACCCGACCGAGGAGAGTTTCAGCGTGCTCAGTGGCGAAGTTTTTGTGGGCATGGGCGACAAAGTTGACAAGGCCTCGGCCAAGGCATTGCCTGTCATGGGCTTCGCGTCGATGCCCGCTACCCATCATCATTACGTCTACACCGAAAGCAAGGGCGCCGTGATCGATCTCAGTTTCTATGGACCGTTCCAGATCCATTACGTGAATGCCGCCGACGACCCGTCGAGGCGATCCATGCCATCGCACTGAGATGCTTGCCCTGTAGCCGGCGCCGCATTCGGGCAGAATACCCGGCGCGGGGTTCCACCCGCGCCAACGGTTCATTTGCATGTTTGCCGAGCGAGCGCGTCTTTTTCGTTGGTGTCTGGGGTCGGTGCTGACGGCGGCGGTTTGCGGGGTGGCGCTGGCCACGGTCGCGCCTTCGGTTTCGACGTCTTCCAATGCGCCCGGTTACAACTTGCAGAACGGGCGTGCCAGATTCGGCAACTCGACGGTTTCTGCCAGCTGGACCACGGCCAATGGCGCGCTGTCGGATCTGATCGTCACCGACCAACTGCACCACCGACAGATTCCGGTCACCGATCCGTTTTCGTTGTCCTTCAAGGACGGCGGCGGACTGGCTGCGGCGGATTTTCACGAACGATCCAGACCGCAATTGGTCACCCTGCCAGTCGATGCGAAGGCTGCGCGATTGGCCCAACGTATTCCCGGCAAGGCGATTGAGGCGAGCTTCGAAGACAAGGATGGACGTTTTCGCGTCGACTGGAAGCTGGTGCAGCGCAATGGTTCGGCGTACCTGCGCGAGGTCGTCAAGATCACCGCGCTGAAGCAAGACGAGCCGATCACGAAGGTGAACCTGTTCGGCCTCACCGCACCAGATGCCAGCGTGGACGGCACCACCAAGGGTTCGCCGGTGGTGTCGCACGACGACTGGTTCGGTTTCGAGCAGCCGATGTCGCAAGCCGACGCGTGGCGCGGCAAGGTGAAGATGTGGATGGATCGCACACTGCCGCTCAAGCAGGGCAAGTCGGTGACGTATGCGGCGGTGATCGGCGTTGCGCATACGGGCCAACTGCGCCGCGATGTCCTGACCTATCTCGAACGCGAGCGCGCGCATCCGTATCGGCCGTTCCTGCACTACAACTCGTGGTACGACATCGGTTACTTCACGCCATACACCGAGGCGCAGGCATTGAACCGCATCAACACGTTCGGCAAGCAGCTCGTCAAGAAACGCCACGTGAAGATGTCGTCGTTCCTGTTCGATGACGGCTGGGACGATTACAGCGGAAGCTGGAACTTCAGCAAGGCGTTTCCGCATGGTTTCGTACCGCTGTGCAAGGCGGCAAAAAAATACGGTGCCGCGCCGGGTATCTGGCTGTCGCCATGGGGCGGCTATGGCAAACCGAGCAAGCTACGTGTCGCGAATGGCCGCAAGGCAGGCTACGGCATCGTCGATGGCAGGCTGGCCCTGTCCGCGCCCAAGTACTGGAAGCGCTTCCATCACGTGGTGATGACGCTGCTCAACAAGGATTGCATCAACCAGTTCAAACTCGATGGCACCGGCAACGTCGACAGCGTGTACCCCGGCAGCCAGTTCGACAGCGATTTTGCCGCGGCGATCCAGTTGATTGGCGACATTCGCGCCGACAAACCCGATACCTTCATCAACCTGACCACGGGTACGTGGGCGTCGCCGTTCTGGTTGCGCTATGCCGATTCGATCTGGCGCGGTGGCTATGACCACAACTTCGCTGGGGTGGGCACGAAGCGCGAACAGTGGATTACCTATCGCGACATGCAGACCTACCAGAACATCGTGATCAAGGGGCCGCTGTTTCCGTTGAACTCACTGATGCTGCACGGGATCATCTACGCGCAGCACGCGGTTGGCCTCAACACTGACCCTGGCCACGACTTTGCCAACGAAGTGCACTCATATTTCGCGACCGGCACCCAGTTGCAGGAGATGTACATTACGCCGTCGCTGCTGACTTCGCACGATTGGGACGTGTTGGCCCAGGCGGCCAACTGGTCACGCGCCAATGCCAACGTGTTGCGCGACACCCACTGGATCGGTGGCGATCCGGGGCGTCTCGACGTTTATGGATGGGCTGCTTGGTCGGCAAAGAAATCGTTCATCACCCTGCGCAATCCTGATGACAAGCCGCAGCTAGCGATCCTCGCTGTGGGCCGACAACTGCAGTTGCCGAAGGGCGCCGCACGCAAGTTCGACGTCAGCGATGTGTGGCACAGCGGCGGTGATGACGTGCCAAAAATACTGGACGCCGATCATCCGGTCGCGATCACGCTGCAACCATTCGAGGTGCTGACGTTGCAGTTGATACCGGTCAGGTAACGCCATCCCTTCTCATCTCACCCCCTTCAGAATGAAGGGGGTCGCCGCGCAGCGGCGGGGGATGATGGCGCGCGATGCGAAAAGCCATCCCCCTCGATCCCGCTTCCCATGGAAGGTGGAAGAGGAGCCGCTATCCTCGACCCATGGACTGGAACATCCTCTGGTACGTCATCGCCGGCATCCTGATCGTCGCCGGCCTCGTCGGCTCGATTCTGCCCAATCTGCCGGGCATTCCCGTCATGTTTTGCGGGATGTTGCTGGCGGCATGGGCCGGGCATTTCCACGCGATTCCGGTCTGGGTGGTCGTGTTCCTCGGCTTGCTGGCGGCGTTCTCGATCCTGTTCGATTTCCTGGCCGGCACTTGGGGCGCGAAAAAATACGGCGCCAGCAAGGCAGCGGTGTGGGGCGCCTTCATCGGCACAATCATCGGACTGTTCTTCGCCATTCCCGGCATCATCCTCGGCCCGTTCGTCGGCGCGGTGATCGGGCAACTCGCGAGCGGCAGCCGCGTCGAGCATGCGGCGCGCGTGGGCGTCGGCACATGGATCGGCTTGCTGATCGGTACCGCGATCAAGCTGGCCACGGCGTTCATGATGCTGGGGACGTTCGCGCTTGCGTTGTTTCTGTGAAACTGACCCCGGTTGCTTCCATTCCACCCAAGCCGGGGCTTGGGCGGCGTTCTTCGCATCGTTGCCGATCCTGTTCGTGCTTCCTGTTGGCGTTGTTGATCAGAAGCCGCGTAAAAGGGCTCAGGTGCTTCCGCAGCCACCGTTCGGCATCGACGTCCGTGGGAGGCCGTGGGCACGCAATTCGCGCAGGGCAGACTCCATGACCGCTTTGACGTCACCGGCAGCGTCGACAGCGATCGTTCGTGGTTCGCGGCTGTCGGGTTCTTCCAGGCCCCGCAGCTGGCTCTCCAGCAGGGATGCGGGCATGTACGGGTGATCGCGCGTTTGCAATCGGCGCTTCAACTCGCTGCGCGGCACGCGCAGATAGAGAAACCACACGTTCGGCCGCTGATCGCGCAGGAAGTCGCGATAGCGCCGCTTCAGCGCCGAGCAGGCAACGACGGCAGGGACGCCCTCGCGCGAACGCGCGTCCATCCAGCGCGCGATGGCAGCCAGCCACGGTGCGCGGTCGGCGTCGTCAAGCGGTTTGCCGATGCGCATTTTTTTGATATTGGCCGGGCTATGGAACTCGTCTCCGTCCCGAAAGCGCCAGCCCAGGCGCACCGCAAGGGCGCGGCCGATCGTGGTCTTGCCGCAACCGGACACGCCCATGACGACCACCACCGGGGCCGACATATCGAAGAGAGAGACGGAGGCAATCAAACACGCCCCCTTCACACCATCTCGAAAATTCCCGCCGCACCCATGCCGGTGCCGATGCACATCGTGACCATGCCGTATTTTTGTTTTTTGCGGCGCATGCCGTGCACCAAGGTGGCGATGCGAATCGAGCCGGTGGCGCCGAGCGGGTGGCCGAGCGCGATCGCGCCGCCTTCGGGATTGACCTTGTCGGGGTCGAGGCCAAGATCCTTGATCACCGCGAGCGATTGCGCGGCAAACGCTTCGTTGAGTTCGATCCAGTCCATGTCGCCCTGCTTCATGCCGGTAGCTTTCAGCGCTTTCGGAATCGCTTCCTTGGGGCCGATGCCCATGATTTCCGGCGGCACGCCGGCAACCGAAAAGCCGACGAAACGTGCCAACGGAGTCAGCCCGTAATCCTTGATCGCCTGTTCGCTGGCCAGCATCACCGCAGCGGCACCGTCCGACATCTGCGAGGAATTGCCTGCCGTGACAGTCCCATCGCGACGGAACACGGTGCGCAATTTCGCCAATACCTCGGCGCTGGTGTCGCGGCGCGGGCCTTCGTCGTTTTCGATAACGCGGCGATCCTCACGAACGCCGCGCGAGTCGAGGTTCGGATAACGGTCGTCAAGCGGGTAGGGTGTGATCTCTTCCTTGAAGTTGCCGGCGTCCTGCGCTGCGATCGCGCGTTGATGGCTGCGCAGTGCAAACGCATCCTGTTCCTCGCGGCTGATCTTCCACTGCGTGGCGACGTTCTCGGCGGTGATGCCCATACCGTAGGCGATGCCGATGTTGTCGTCCTTGAAAATCTCGGGATTCATCACCGGTTTGAAACCCATCATCGGGACCATGCTCATGGACTCGGTGCCACCGGCCAGCACGAGATCAGATTCGCCCAAACGGATGGTATTGGCCGCGATCGCAACCGATTGCAGGCCGGACGAACAGAAGCGGTTGATGGTCATGCCGGGAATGGAATCGGGCAGGCCGGCGAGCAGTGCACCGATACGCGCCACGTTCATGCCTTGCTCGGCTTCCGGCATCGCGCAGCCGATCACCACGTCGCTGATGCGCTTGACGTCGATACCGGCGCATTCGTCCAGTGTTTCGCGCAACACGTGCGCCAGCATGTCGTCGGGGCGGGTGTGGCGGAACACCCCGCGCGGCGCTTTGCCAACAGGAGTGCGTTTGACGGCGACGATGTAGGCGTCCTGGGTTTGTTTGGTCATGTTGTTCTCCAAAGGCGGAAAGCAAATCAGTCCGCAAAGAACGCAAAAGACGGGAAAAAAATCAACAGCAAAAGCCTGGAATTTTCCTTTGCGTTCTTCGCGTCCTTTGCGGACAAATCAGTTTCTGAGCGGTTTGCCGGTGGTCATGGTGTGCGCGATGCGCGCCTGGGTCTTTTCCATCTGCGCCAGTTCCATGAAGTGATGGCGTTCGAGATCCAGCAACCATTGCGCATCGACCGTGCTGCCGCGTTCGATGTTGCCGCCGCACAAGGTGTCGGCGATGCGCGTGGCGATTTCCATGTCGTGTTCGGAAATGAAATGCCCGGCCAGCATGTTCACGAGTTGCGCCTTGAATGTTGCGGTGGCAACGTCGCCGGCGACGTGGGTCGACTGCGGCAGCGGCGGACGCCAGCCGGATTCGGCCAACGAGGACGCGACGTTCTTCGCCACGAACAGAAGTTCGTTGGCGTTGAACACCACCACGTCGGTTTCGCGCAGGTATCCAAGCTGCTTGGCTTCCAGCGCGCTGGTCGAGGCTTTGGCCATCGCCACGGTTTCGAAATAGCGCTTGACCTGTTCGAACGGATCATCGCCTGCCGTAGCGCGCGCGCAGCGTTCGGCGATTTCCTTCAAGCCACCACCGGCGGGCAAGAGACCCACGCCGGCTTCGACGAGGCCGATGTAGCTTTCCAGCGCTGCAACGGTGCGTGCGGTGTGCATCTGCAATTCGCAGCCGCCGCCTAGGCACAGCCCGCGCACGGCGGCAACGGTCGGAACCAGGCCATGCTGCACGCGCATCGTCGCGCGCTGGAAATTGGCGATCATGGCTTCGAGTTGCGAAACCTTGCCTTCCTTTAGCAGCGCCAACACGCCTTTCAGGTTGGCGCCGGCCGAGAACACCGGGCCGGCCTGCCACACCATCAGTGCCTTGAGTTTCTGCTCGGCCAGACCGACCGCGTGCTGGATGCCGTCGAGCACCTGATCGTCGAAGGTGCACATCTTGGTCTTGAAACTGATGATGCCGACGTCGTCACCGCCCAGCGTCCACAGCCGGATGCCGTCGTTTTCCCAGGCGGTCGTACCGTTGTCGAACTTCTCGCCGATCAGCGCATCCGGGAACAGCTGGCGCTTGTAGACCGGCGCGCTCGAACGCGGCACGTCCTTGTTTTCGCGCGGCGAGTACGAACCGTCCGCGAAGTGCACGCCCTTGCGGCCGCCAGTGACCCACGCTGGCAGGGGCGCGTTACTCATCGCCTTGCCGGCAGCGATGTCTTCCCCGATCCACTTCGCCACCTGTTCCCAACCGGCGGCCTGCCAGATTTCGAACGGGCCGAGCTTCCAGCCGTAACCCCAGCGAATCGCGAAATCGACGTCGCGCGCAGTGTCGGCGATGGATTCGAGGTGGTACGCGGTGTAATGGAACAGGTCGCGGAAACACGCCCACAGGAATTGTGCCTGCGGGTCGGCCGATGCACGCAACTTGGCAAACTTCTCGGCGGGACTCTTTACGCCAAGGATGGCCGCGACTTCGTCGGAAGCCTTTTGTTCCGACACACGGTAATCCTTCTTCGCAAGATCCAATACCTGAATTTCTTTCCCTGCCTTGCGATAGAAACCTGCACCGACTTTCGCACCCAGCGCACCTTGCTCGATCAGCGCGGTCAGCCACGCAGGCGACTTGAAGTGTTCGTGCCACGGATCGTCGGGCAGCGTGTCGGCCATGGTCTTGATGACATGCGCCATGGTGTCGAGGCCGACCACGTCGGCGGTGCGATAGGTCGCCGATTTCGGTCGTCCGATCGCGGGGCCGGTCAGCGCGTCGACCACATCGAAGCCGAGCTTGTATTGCGTAGTGTGGTGCATGGTCGCCAGCATCGAGAACACACCGATGCGGTTGCCGATGAAGTTGGGCGTGTCCTTGGCAAACACCACGCCCTTGCCGAGCGTCGAGGTGAGGAAGGCTTCCAACCCTTCCAGCAGCTTGCGGTCGGTGGCCTTGCCGGGGATGACTTCCACCAGTTGCATGTAGCGCGGCGGGTTGAAGAAGTGCACACCGAGGAAGCGGTGGCGCAGGTTACTGGGCAGCGCTTCGGCGAGTTGGTTGATCGACAGGCCCGACGTGTTCGACGCGAGGATCGTGTGTTCCGGAATGTGCGCCGCGACCTTCTTGTAGAGGTCGAGCTTCCAATCCATGCGTTCTGCGATCGCCTCGATCACGAAGTCGCAGTCCTGCAGCGCAGCGAGATTTTCGTCGTAATCGGCTGGCGTGATCGCGGCGGCAAGTTCCTTCACCGCCAGCGGCGCGGGCGACATCTTGCCCAGATACTGGATAGCCTTTACGGTGATGCCGTTCTTCGGGCCATCCTTGGCGGCGAGATCGAACAGCACGGTTTCGATGCCGGCGTTGGTCAAGTGGGCCGCGATCTGTGCGCCCATCACGCCGGCGCCCAGCACAGCGGCTTTGCGAATGCGAAGGATGTGTGACATGGAAACTCCGGAAGTAAAAATCGTTCGACTCGAGTGACGCTATACACAAGGACCGGCTTGCGCGGTCGATGTTCAACTATGCTCTGAGTCCTGCTGCGGTGAAATGGATCAGGTGCCGCGCCATCTGCTCGCGGTGCGCGCGTTCGCTTTCGCCCTTGCGGCGCTGGATCATGCCGAAGTCGGCCATCGCGTAGGTGAGCGCGCCGACCGCGATATCGAGGCGCCAGTAAAGTTCGTCCTTGTCGAGATTCGGCAGCAGCCGTGCGAACGCGGCGGCGAATTCCTTCAGCACGTGGCCGTAATTATCCGAAAGGAACGTACGCAGACTACCGTTCTGCTCGGCGAAGGCGCGTGCCAGTACCCGCATGAAGATCGCGCCGCCCTTGCGGTCCAGTGACAGCTCCAGCGCGGGGGTGATGAAGGCGTCGAGCAGCATTTCAAGCGTTGCGTCGGCGGTGACATTGACCTGATTCAATCGCTCCAGGCGCTGCTGGCTCAACTCGTCCAGCCGGCGCCGAAAAACTTCTTCAATCAGGTTGTCCTTGGAACCGAAGTGATAGTTGACGGCAGCCAGGTTGACGCTGGCCGCGGCCGTGACCTGACGCAGCGAGGCACCGGCAAACCCGCGTTCGGCAAACAACTCCTCGGCGGCGCCCAGAATGCGTTGTCGGGTCGAAAATTGCGGGTTGTCGTGCATGCCGATTCCGGTTCAAACGAACGTTTGAAGTCTAGGCCAGCCACGAACACCGGTCAAACGGTTCAAGGATGCGTGGCCAAGTGCCGATAGTTAGGCTAGAATCTTTGGCTGTTTTGTGAGCTAACCCCGCAAATATGCGGACATTTGGCGATATGCTCACAAGCCCGGGGAGGGTTTGTGCGTCCATCGTTTATCCATTTTTGACCTGTCGAGGCCCCCATGGCGCTGGAGCGCACCCTTTCCATCATCAAACCCGATGCCGTTGCCAAAAACGTGATCGGCCAGATTTACGCTCGTTTCGAGCAAGCCGGCTTGCAAGTGGTCGCGGCGAAGATGAAGCATCTCGCGCGCGCCGAAGCGGAAGGGTTTTACGCGGTGCACCGCGAACGTCCGTTCTTCAAGCCGCTGGTCGAGTTCATGGTGTCGGGGCCAGTGATGATCCAGGTGCTGGAAGGCGAGGGGGCGATCGCGAAGAATCGCGAGTTGATGGGCGCCACCAATCCCAAGGATGCCGCGCAGGGAACCATCCGCGCGGACTTTGCACAAAGCATTGATGCCAACGCGGTGCACGGCTCGGACGCTCCGGACACCGCACGTTTCGAAATCGGTTATTTCTTCGCCGCGACGGAAGTTTGCCCGCGGTAGTTGTTGGGGGATCGCATGGCCGACACGGCCCGCGCCAATTTGCTGGACTTCGATCGCGACGGACTGCGCGCATTCTTCGCCGATCTGGGCGAGAAGCCTTGGCGCGCCGATCAAGTGATGAAATGGATCTATCACCGCCTCGAAAGCAATTTCGGGGCGATGACCGACCTTGGCAAATCGTTGCGTGAAAAGTTGCCCGAGGTTGCCGTGGTGGCACCGCCGAAAGCCTTGCTGGACAAGGCTTCCAGCGATGGCACCCGCAAGTGGCTGCTGGGCATGGATGCCGGCAACGCGGTCGAAACCGTATATATCCCCGAGCCGACCCGCGGCACGTTGTGCGTGTCTTCGCAGATCGGTTGCGGCCTCAATTGCCGATTCTGTTCGACCGGCGCGCAGGGTTTCAACCGCAACCTCGCCGCGTCCGAAATCATCGGGCAGGTATGGCATGCGGCGAAGCAGCTTGGCAACGTCACCCACCAGCAGCGCCGGATCACCAACGTGGTGATGATGGGCATGGGCGAGCCGTTGTTGAATTTCGACAACGTCGTCAAGGCCATGAGCCTGATGCGCGACGATCTGGGTTTCGGTCTCGCCTCCAAGCGTGTGACGCTTTCAACCGCCGGCGTGGTGCCGATGATCGACAAGCTCGGTGAGGTCGCCGACGTGTCATTGGCGGTATCGCTGCACGCGCCCAACGACGAGTTGCGCACGCGACTGGTGCCGCTCAATAAGCGTTGGGGCATCGCCGAACTGCTGGATGCCTGCGCGCGCTATGCCGCTCGCCGCCCGCGTTCCACCATCACCTTCGAGTACACCTTGATGCGCGGCATCAACGACACCCCGGTGTTGGCGAAGCAGTTGATCAAGCTGATGCGCAAATTGCCGGCCAAGGTGAACCTGATTCCGTTCAACCCGTTCCCGGGCACGCAGTACGAGCGCTCGGACGAAACGGTCATCCGCGATTTCCAGACCATCCTGCTGAACGCGGGTGTCCAGACCATGGTGCGGCGCACCCGCGGTGAAGACATCGACGCCGCCTGCGGGCAACTCAAGGGCAAGGTGGCCGACCGCACCCGCCGCCACGCCGAATTCCAGCGCCGTGTCGAAGCGGCCCAGCCAGAGGTCCAAGCCAATGCGGCATAAGGCGTGCTACGTGCTGGCAGCGATGGTGCTTGCGCTTGGACTCAGCGCCTGCAAGCACGACAACGGCATCATCAAGTACCCGACGCCGCTGACCAACCTCAAGGACGCGCCGCACGACACCGCCAAGCAGGACAAGCAGGCAGCTGCGCAAACCCATACCCAACTGGCCGCGGCCTACATGGCGCAGGGGAATCTCAAGGAGGCGTACAACACCCTGCACAAGGCATTGAATTTCGACAACAAGTACATTCCGGCGCACACCATGCTCGCGATCCTGTCCGAGCAAATCCATCGTCCCCAGGAAGCCGACAAGGAATACCGCGCGGCCATCGCGCTCGATCCGTCGAACGGCGACACCAACAACAACTACGGCGTGTTCCTTTGCAAGGAAGGCCACGACAAGCAGGCGATGAAGTATTTCCGGCACGCGCTGGCCGACCCGTTCTACAAGACCCCGGCATGGGCCAATACCAACGCCGGCAAATGCCTGCTCAAGGGCAAGGACTACAAGGGCGCCGCGGGTTACCTCGGCAAAGCATTGACCCTCGAGTCCAGCTATGGGCCGGCGCTGCTTGCGATGGCCAAACTGGATTACCAGCAGGGCAAGGCTTTCGAAGCGCGTGGCTACCTGCAGCGTTTCGAGGCCGCGGGACAAGCCACGCCCGACTCATTGTTGCTCGGCTACCGGATTGCCACTCGCCTTGGTGACAAGGACACCGCCACCAATTACTCCAACCGCCTGCAGGATCAGTTTCCGAATTCCTCGCAGGCGCAGTCCTTGAACGGTTCCAGCCAATGATCGATCATGAAGACCGTCCGGATTTGTTCGCCGCACCGACACCGTGCGACGACCCTTCGACCGTAGGCCCTGCTGCGGAAGCGCACGCGGATGCGCCGAACGAGCAAGCTTCCGTCGCCGACCCCGGCACGGAAGCGGAAGCGTCGAACGATTCCCTGGGCAAGCGATTGCGAACCGCGCGTGAAATGCAAGGATTCAACGTCGCCGAATGCGCGGGCAAGCTGCACCTGCCCATCAAGGTGCTGGAACGTCTCGAAGCCGACGATTTCGGCGAACCCGAGCATTTCGTATACCTGCGTGGTGCGCTGTGCGGCTACGCGCGCCTGCTGGGCTTGCCGTCCAACACCTGCGACGGCGCCCTGCGCGCAATGGCGCCGGCCGAACAGCCGGCATTGGTATCCGTGGCGCGAACTTCGCCGGCACGCTGGCTGTTGCAACGCTACGGTACCGCCGCAACCTACATCGTGCTGACCGCGACCATCGCGGTGCCGTTGGTATTGCTGGGCCTGCGCGGTGGATTGGAGCGCCCCTCGACGCGCATCGTTTCGCTTGATCAGGCATCGGCGCTGGTAGCCCCCCACAAGCAGACGCAATCCGAGCCCACGGTATCCCAACCCGGCAAAACGGCAGCGCCGGACACCACGCCGTTTCGGGCATCGATGACGCCCTTCGCCGCCATCGGCCTTCGCGACGTCAATCCGCCTGTCGCCCGCACATCCGCCCCCGTCGCACCGGTGTCGATCCCGACGGCAGTGCCGTCGCCGGTCGGTCAGCATACGCTCACGGTCACCGCCAGCGCCGATTGCTGGTTCGAAATTACTGGCGCCGACGGCAACAAGATCGACTCCGGCATGTTGCACGCGGGCGATGTCCGCACCTGGCATGCCAACGGTACGCTGCACGTCACCTTGGGCAATGCCGGTGGCGTAACCGCCAGCGAAGATGGCAAGCCGGTGGACCTGGCTGCGTTCCGGCATGCCAACGTTGCCCGCCTCGACTTGTTCAGCCCGGCGGCGGGCGGCAGCGAAAACGACTGATTTTCTTGTATGCTTGGCTGTTCCCGCGCTATGCCGCGGGTATTTGCATTTGCGCGCACGTGGGTGACCGATGGCTTTCGAAGACTACGACGATTACGAGCAGGGCGAACAGGTTCGCAAGTGGATCAAGGAAAACGGCATTGCCGTGGCCGTCGGCGTGGTGCTCGCGCTGGTGCTGGTCTTCGGCTACCGCCAGTGGAAAGCCCACACCGCCAACCATGAAGTCCAGGCCGCGTCGCAATATGCGGTGCTGCAGAATGCGGTGCAGGCCCACAGCAAGCAGGCCATGGATGCCGCGCTCAGCGATCTTCAGCAGCATTATGCAGGCACGCCTTATGCCGCCTTCGGCAGCGTCGCGGTGGCCGAATACGACGTTGGCAAGGATCAGTTGAAGCCCGCCGCGCAAAACCTCCAATGGGCAGTCGCGCACAGCAAGCAATCGGCACTGAAGTCGTTGTTCACGCTGCGACTGGCGCGGGTATTGCTGGCGCAAAACCAGGCACAGCAGGCGCTCGACGCGCTGAAAGCCGTCCCGGCTGGTGACTATGCGTCGCTGACTGCGGAACTTCGCGGCGATGCGCTGCTCAAACTCGGCAAGCCCGAAGACGCGCGCAGCGCGTATCAGGATGCGTTGGCCAAGCTCGGCAAGGACATGCCGGGACGCAACGCCTTGCAGATGAAGCTGGACAACATCACGCAGCCGCCCGCTGCGCCGACCGGAAGCCACAAATAAATGAAGCGACGCCATCTTCTCCTGTTGCCGCTGCTGCTGATTGCGGCACTGGCGCTGTCCGGTTGCGGCCTGTGGAGCAAACTGTTCAATCGTGGCACGAACATCCAGCCGCCCAAGCCGCTGGTGGAGTTCACGCCAACGGTGCAGGTGCATGAACTCTGGTCGACACGGGTCGGCGATGGCGCGGGGCGCTCGGGCGTGCGGCTGCAGCCGGCCTACGCCGACGGCAAGCTGTATCTCATCAGTACCGACGGCAAGCTCGAGGCGCTGGATGCCGCAACCGGCAAGGTCGAGTGGAAAGACTCCACCGGTACCGGCGACGGGATCTGGCCGTTCCGTCGCAAGAAGCCCGGTCCCGACGCGCGTTATGCCGGCGGTCCGACCGTGTCGGGCAACCTGCTGGTGGTCGGCACGCTGGATGGACACGTGTACGGTTATGACGCGAACACCGGCAAGCGGTTGTGGAGCGCCGAGGTCGACGCTGAAGTCGTATCGCCACCAGCGATCGACAGCGGTTTGGTATTCGTGCGCACCAACTCGGGCTACGTCTATGCCTTCGACGCCAGTACCGGCGAGCGCAAATGGCTGAACGACCAGGCCAGCGTCCCGTTGCTGAGCCTGCGCGGCAATGGACCGCTGCTGGCCGCGCATGGCGTGGTGATGTTCGGCAACGACAGTGGCGACATCATGTTGCTGCGCAGCGACAGCGGCGCCGTCCAGTGGAAACTGCCGATCACCAAGGGACTCGGTCGCACCGACATCCAGAAGCTGAGCGACGCCGACGATACCTTGCAACTCGATGGCAGCACCCTGTACGCGACGGCGTATCACGGCGAGCTGGTGGCAATCAACGCGGCCGAAGGCCAGGCATTGTGGGATCGCCCCTTCTCGAGCTATGTCGGGGTGGGCGTCGCCGACAATGAATTGGTCGGCGTGGATGATCATTCCCAGGTGTGGGCGTTCTCCAAGACCAGCGGCGGTGATCTGTGGAAACAGGGTGCGCTGGAGTATCACTGGCTCACCGCACCGGGCATCCAGGACAAGTACACGGTGGTCGGCGGCGTGCAGGGTTACGTACACTGGCTCGACCTTTCCGACGGCAAGCTCGCCGCCCGCGTGCGCATGTCGAAGGACCCGATCCGTGCCCGTCCGGTGGTGAATGGCGACACGGTCTACGTCGAGGACGTGAAGGGCCATGTGACCGCATATCAGATTTCGGGAACTGCCACCAAATAAAGCCAGGACATCACCCGACAATCGATCTCATGCACGGCGCGTTCCTGCAGGCGTTCCGGTTGAAGCTGCCCCTGAAAGCGTTGCCCGGCAGTCGGTCACGCGCATGGCGCGATCCTGCATGTACACTCCGGGCCTGATGCTGCGGTCTCCGCAATGGTTCACCGACAGCCAGCCCGTGCAATGTTCCGATCCCGGAAAACGTTTATATGTTGCCTGTCGTTGCTCTCGTTGGCCGGCCGAACGTCGGTAAATCCACGCTGTTCAACGCGCTGACGAAGAGACGCGATGCATTGGTTGCGGATCTTCCCGGCGTCACCCGCGATCGCCATTACGGTGTGTGCCGGGTAGGCGCGCGTCCGTTCGTGTTGGTCGACACCGGCGGGCTATCGGGCGAACGCGTCGACATTGACCAGCTCACCGAACGACAAGTGCAATTCGCAATCGACGAGGCCAGCATCTGCGTGCTGCTGGTCGATGCGCGCGAAGGCCTGCTGCCGCAGGATCGCGCGATCCTCGATCGCCTGCGCCGCACCGGCAAACCGGTATTGCTGGCGGTCAACAAGACCGACGGCCTCGACGCGCAAAACGCGATGGCGGAATTCGCGGCGATGGGCGTGGCCGCGACCTTCGCGATCGCCGCGGCGCATGCACGTGGCGTCGATGTGCTGCTGGCGTCGCTCGATCGATTGCTGCCACCGGACGGCGACGCGGAAGCGGGATCCGAACACGATGACGCGGTCGGTACCCGGGTTGCGATCATCGGCAGGCCCAACGTCGGCAAATCCACGCTGGTCAATCGCCTGCTCGGCGAGGAACGCGTGGTGGTCTCCGACATCGCCGGTACCACGCGTGATTCGATCCACGTGCCGCTGCAACGCGATGGCAAACAGTACGTGCTGATCGATACCGCTGGCGTGCGCCGGCGTGGGCGGGTGGAAGACGCGCTGGAGAAATTCAGCGTCATCAAGACGCTGCAATCGATCGCTGCGGCGCAAGTCGCAGTGGTGATGCTGGATGCAGGCGAGGGCGTTACCGACCAGGACCTGGCGCTGATCGGGCAGGTACTCGATGCCGGCCGCGCGTTGGTCATCGTCGCCAACAAGTGGGACGGGCTGGAACGTTACGATCGCGATCGCTGCCGCGCCGGGCTGGAACGCAAGCTTGTTTTCGTGGCGTGGGCGAAGATCGTGTTCCTGTCTGCCAAGCATGGCTCGGGCCTGCGTGAACTGATGCGTGCGATCGATCGCGCGGGTACGGCTGCGGCGCGCGAACTCGGCACGTCGGATCTCACCCGGTCGCTGGAGAAAGCGGTTGCGGCACACCAGCCGCCGTTGGTGCATGGGCATTCACCGAAGCTGCGCTTCGCGCATCCGGGTGGCGACCATCCGCCCACCATCGTGATCCATGGCACGCGCACCAAGCACATTGCCGACAGCTATCGTCGATATCTCGAAAACTTCTTCCGCAAGCGTTACAAGCTGGAAGGCACGCCCGTTCGCATCGAATTCCGCGAGGGCGAGAACCCCTATGCCGGCAAGCGCAACGTACTCACCGAAGGTCAGCAGCGCAAACGCCGGCGGATGATTCGCCATGTGCGCGGACGCTGACGCCACACTCGCAGTCATTCTCGCTGGTGGCGCCGGCGTTCGTGTGGATGGTGCCGACAAGGGGTTGTTGCCGCTCAACGGTCGGCCGCTGGTCGAGCATGTGCTCGATCGCCTGCGCCCACAATCAGGCAGGTTGTTGATCGTCGCCAATCGTCATCTCGATGATTACGCGCGGCATGCGCCAACCGTTCGCGATGAAATACCAGGCCCGGCCGGTCCGCTGGCGGGGTTGATGGCGGCGTTTGGATTTCTTGCAGCAAACCGTCACGCGTTGCCGCGCTGGCTGTTGACCGCGCCGGTCGATTGTCCCGATCCGCCACGCGATCTGGACTCGCGCTTGCGCGCGGCACTGTCGGCGCGCGACACAGCGCAATGCGCGTATGTACTGCGCGGAAACAAGCCGCAACCCTTGTTCGCGCTGTACCGTATCGGCGACCATCCCGAAGCCTGGCATGCCTCGGCCGAGCGGGCGTTGCATGAACACGGGTCGCCTTGGCGCTGGCACGCAACGTTCGACACGGTCGCCGTCGCCTTCGACGATGTCGGCGACGCGTTGCATAATCTCAACACACCCGATGCCTTCCGCGAATACGAACGCACGCATGCCGCAACCTGATTACCCCACCCGCATCAGCCTCGAAGAAGCGTTCGAAATCGTCGCTGCACGCGCGGCACGGCATCGGCTGCCGATTGAAGCGGTGAGGCTTGAGGATACATTGGGCCGGGTGCTTGCCGAAGACGTTCGCGCACCCCATCCGTTACCGCCATTCGCCAATTCGGCGATGGACGGTTTCGCACTGCGAGGTGCCGAGTTGCCAGCGTCGGGCGAACGGCTATTCAAACTGGTTGGCGAAGTATTCGCGGGTACGGATTCGGCGCCCGAAGTCGGGCCAGGGCAATGCGTGCGCATCACCACGGGCGCCCCGGTTTCGCCCGGTGCAGACACGGTGGTGATCAAGGAAAACGTCACGGTTGATGGCAACAGTGTCACCGTGAAGGCTGGTGAGAAAGCCGGTGCCAACGTGCGCGCAGCCGGTGAGGACTATGCCGAAGGCGATCTCGCGTTTACCGCGGGAACGCCCTTGGGCGCGGCGCAGCTGGCGGTACTCGCGGCACTTGGCATCGCGCAAGTGCAGGTGCGCCGACCGCCCCGCATTGCGGTGATCGCCACCGGCAATGAATTGGTGCCGGCGGGGCAACCACTCGGTTTCGGGCAGATCCACGAATCCAATGCGGTGATGCTGGCGGCGTTGGCGCGGGAAGCACACGCTACCGTGGCGGTCTCGCTTCGTATACGCGATGAACCGGAGGCGCTGCGCGCTGCCTTGCTCGCGGCCGCGGCCGATGCCGACATCGTGGTGACCAGCGGCGGTGTATCGGCCGGCGAAGCCGACCACCTGCCAAGTGTGTTGCGCGAGGTCGGCGAAATCCATTTTCACAAAGTGCGATTGAAACCGGGCATGCCGACGCTGTTCGGGCAGATCGGCGCCAGCCTTTATTTCGGCTTGCCCGGCAACCCGGTGGCGTCGGCCGTCACGTTTCGGTTGTTCGTCGGGTTTGCTTTGCGCGCGCTGCAAGGTGTTGGCACGGTTCCCAAGACGAGTCGTGCACGGCTGGCGGCGGCGCTGCACAAACGCCACGCGCGCGCGGAACTGGCGCGTTGCAGCTTGCATACCGATGCCGATGGCGTGCAATGGGCGACGCTGCATGCCAAACAGGGTTCGGGCATGTTGCGCGGGTTGGCGGAAACCGATGCACTGGCGCTACTTCCGGAAGGCGTGCACGAATTCGCCGAAGGCGACATCGTTATGTTGTGGCCATGAAGCGCTTGGACACGGATAAAATCTGATAACCACGGATGAAAGCGAAGCAAGAATCCGCGTTCATCAGGTTTGATCCGTGTCAGAAGGCTTTTGCTGGATAATGCGCAAATGACGATTCGCGAAATTTCCCCGCAGGAAGCGTTGCAGCGCCACCACGCGGGTGCGTTGATATTGGACGTGCGCGAACCCTACGAGCACGCAACCGGCATGGCCGAAGGTGCGGTCGCGCTACCGCTTGGCGAAGTCCTGCAACGCATAAGTGAAATCGCGCCGGACCGATCGCGCGAGATACTCGCCATCTGCGCGCACGGGCCGCGTTCGCTGCGTGCGGCGCAAGCCTTGCAGCAACTCGGGTATTCGAGTGTCGTCTCCGTCGCCGGAGGTACCGCGCGCTGGATCGAAGAAGGGTTGCCGATCGAAAAGCCGGGTGGCGATGAGGATTTCTACGACCGCTATTCGCGCCATTTGCGGCTGCCGGAAGTGGGCGAAGCGGGCCAGCGCAAACTCGAATCCGCGCGGGTGGTACTGCTCGGCGCCGGCGGGCTCGGCTCACCAGCGGCATTCTATCTTGCCGCCGCCGGTGTCGGCACGCTGGTGATCGCCGATGACGACGTAGTCGAGCGCAGCAACCTGCAGCGCCAGATCCTGCACACCGAAGATCGCATCGGCGCGTCCAAACTGGAATCCGCGGCGCAGGCGCTGCAGGCCTTGAATCCGCGGGTGAACATCGAAGGCCTGCCCGAACGCGTCACGTCGGCGAACGTCGAAGCCCTGTTGGATGGCGCCGATGTGGTGCTGGACGGCGCGGACAATTTTCCGGTGCGATACCTGCTCAACGATGCCTGCGTGAAGCTGGCGAAGCCGTTGGTATACGGCGCGGTGCAACGTTTTCAGGGGCAGGTCAGCGTATTCGATGGCGGCCGCCAGCGGGGCATGGCGCCGTGCTACCGCTGCCTGTTCCCGCAGCCGCCCGCCGCGGCGGATGCGCCGAATTGTTCGGAAGCGGGCGTGCTGGGGGTGTTGCCGGGCGTGGTTGGTATGCTGCAGGCGACCGAGGTGATCAAGTTGATCCTTGGCATCGGTGAGCCACTGGTCGGGCGCGTATTGATGTTCGACGCGTTGTCGATGCGTTTCCACGAAACCCGGCTGGCACCAGACCCTGCGTGCCCGGTGTGTGCGGTGGGCAAGCCATTTCCGGGCTACATCGACTATGCGGCGTTTTGCGCAGCGGGCTGACGTTCATTGTTTGTAGGTTGGGCTGACCCCGGGCTCGATCCGGGGGAAGCCCAACGCCTCGCCGCGAGACGAGGTTGGGCTTCCCCGATAAAGCCGGGTCAGCCCAACCTACGCGCTATTGATGACTGGCTTGCGCCTGCGCGAATGCGGCCAGTTGTTCCGGCGTTGCTTCCTTGTGGAATTTCGCCTTCCATTCCATGTATGGCATGCCGTAGATTGCTTCGCGCGCTTCGTCCTTCGACAAGTCCAGGCCGCGTTCGACCGCAGCTTCGCGGTACCAGTCGGCCAGACAGTTGCGGCAGAAGCCGGCCAGATTCATCAACTCGATGTTCTGCACATCGGTCCGGTCTACATTGAGATGCCTGAGCAGGTGCCTGAGGACGGCGGCCTGGAGTTCAAAAGCTTCGATCATGCATGCCTCCTTGAAAATCACGGCGGCCTTGACAGCCAGTCATTGGAATGAGGCTACGCTACCGCGAACCCACGGCGTGGCGCTGTGACACGGGTAGCGGATGCAATGTGCATCCGTCACTGCGGGACGACGTGGTTCACACCGCGGCGATGCGACGGCGGGACCGATGAGAGACATGGCATTGTGCGAGCGACGACCGGCCACGATAATGACTGTTTTACGGCAGCGACAGCCCCAATGACGGCACGCATTCTGGATGGGCGCAAGGTTGCAGGCAAAGTGCTCGACCACGTGGCGGCGGGCGTTGCTGCGCGCCTTGCGGCGGGTCGTGCGACGCCGGGTCTCGCGGTGGTGCTGGTCGGCGCCGATCCTGCGTCCGCGGTGTACGTGCGCAAGAAGCGCGAAGCCTGCAAGCAGATCGGTTTCCGTTCGTTCGACTACGATCTGCCTGCCCAAACCAGCGAAGCGGATTTGTTCGCGTTGATCGACAAGTTGAATGCCGATCCCGGGGTACACGGCATCCTGGTGCAGCTTCCGCTGCCGTCCCACATCGATGCGGCCGCCTTGATCGATCGCATTGATCCACGCAAGGACGTCGACGGCTTCAGTGCGGTCAATATCGGCAATCTGGCGCTGCGGCGTTTCGGCCTGCGGCCGTGCACGCCCAAGGGTGTGATGACACTGCTCGGTCACACCGATCGCCCTGTGCGTGGCCAGCACGCGGTGGTGGTGGGGGTATCCAATCACGTCGGCAGGCCGGTGGTCCTGGAACTCTTGATCGCGGGTTGCACCACGACCTGTTGCCACAAATTCACGCAGGACCTCGGCCAGTACGTGCGGCAAGGCGACATCGTCGTCAGCGCGGTCGGCAAGCCCGGCATCGTCAAGGGTGAATGGATCAAGCCGGGCGCGGTGGTGATCGACGTCGGCATCACCCGCATGCAAAATGGTCACTTGGCTGGCGATGTGGAATTCGACGAAGCAGCGAAGCGCGCGTCGTGGATCACGCCGGTGCCGGGTGGCGTCGGCCCCATGACGGTGGCCACGTTGATGGAAAACACGCTGGAAGCGGCGAACGCCGTCGAACCGGTGTAGAGGTGCGTAAGGCGGAACCGGCGCAGCCGTTTCCGCCAACTTCATCCCATCGGTTCGGCGGAAGCCGTTGCGCGGATTCCGCCCTACACCGATGCATGCGCACTTGATGCGGCGTATAATTGCCCATTGCATTGCTGGACTTGAATCAATGCGCATCCTCGCCGAGGCCTTGACCTACGACGACGTTTACCTCGTCCCTGCCCATTCTTCCGTTGTGCCGCGCGACGTCGACACGTCGACCGACCTGACCCGCGCAATTCGCCTCAACATTCCGCTGATGTCTTCAGCCATGGATACCGTGACCGAAGGGCGCCTTGCCATCACCATGGCGCAATGCGGCGGCATCGGCATCATCCACAAGAACATGACCGTCGAACGCCAAGCCGCGGAAGTGCGGCTGGTCAAGAAGTTCGAAGCCGGCGTTATCCGCGATCCGATCACGGTCGGCCCGCACACCTCGATCGGCGAGGTGATGCACATCACCCGATCGCACGACATTTCCGGCGTGCCGGTGGTGGAAGAGGGCAACCAGCTGGTCGGCATCGTCACCAGCCGCGACCTGCGTTTCGAAAAGAAGCCGGACGATCCGGTGAAGAACATCATGACCCGCAAGGACAAGCTGGTCACGGTGAAGGAAGGCGCGGGCGAAGACGAAATCATCGGCCTGCTGCACAAGCACCGCATCGAGAAAGTGCTGGTGGTCAACGACGCGTTCGAGTTGCGCGGCCTGATCACCGTCAAGGACATCCAGAAGGCCCACGACAATCCGCACTCGGCCAAGGATCCGCACGAACGCCTGCGCGTGGGTGCCGCGGTTGGCGTTGGAGGCGAGACCGAGCGGCGTGTTGCGGCGCTGGCCGAGGCCGGCGTCGACGTGATCGTGGTGGATACCGCGCACGGCCATTCGCAGGGCGTGATCGATCGCGTCGCATGGATCCGCAAGCACTATCCGGACTTGCAGATGATCGCTGGCAACATCGTCACCGCCGATGCCGCGTTGGCCTTGCGCGATGCCGGGGTCGACGCGGTCAAGGTCGGCGTGGGCCCGGGTTCGATCTGCACCACCCGCATCGTGGCCGGCGTCGGCGTACCGCAAATCACCGCAATCTCGATGGTCGCCGACGCATTGAAGGGCGAGCTCCCGTTGATCGCCGACGGTGGCGTGCGCTATTCCGGTGATGTCGCCAAGGCGATCGTCGCCGGCGCGTCATGCGTGATGCTGGGTTCGATGTTTGCCGGCACTGAAGAAGCCCCGGGCGAAATCGAGCTGTACCAGGGCCGTTCGTACAAGAGCTATCGCGGCATGGGTTCGCTGGGCGCGATGCAGAGCGGTTCGTCCGACCGCTACTTCCAGGAACAGGCCGCGGCCGACAAGTTGGTACCGGAAGGCATCGAGGGCCGGGTGCCGTATCGTGGCCCGCTGCGCGCGATCGTGCACCAACTGGTCGGTGGTCTGCGCGCCTCGATGGGTTACTGTGGCTGCGCGAGCATCGAGGAGATGCGCAGCAAGCCGCAGTTCGTGCGCGTCACCGGCGCCGGCACCCGCGAGGCGCACGTGCATGATGTACAGATCACGAAAGAGGCGCCGAATTATAGGTTGGATTAAAAAGCCGGGACTCGGGACTCGGGACCCGTGACTCGCAAAGGCGGAATTCAGGCTTGGTGCGCCGTTCAAGCGCATACGCCGATTGAATGACGCTTCGAATACAAACCTTCCGGATTCACGGAACCCGAGTCCCGAGTCCCGAGTCCCGAGTCCCG
>JBOHYW010000013.1:0-38141 GCA_050738155.1 Rhodanobacteraceae bacterium | reverse complement strand
CAGCTCTCCGCGCACCGCCCAGTAGCCGGCGACGTTGGCGTCGGTTAGGAATTCGGGCAACGCTTCGAGACTCCGCAGCACCCCGGCGGCAGCCGCCACGCGCTGTCGGGCGTCCAGCTCGTTGCGCCGCACCGACATCCGCGCGCGCAGGATGGCGCGTTCATCACTCATGCTGATTGCGCCGCTCGCAAGGCATCACGCATGTTGCGGGCCGCTCCATGCAGGCTACTTTGGTGTGAACGCTGTCGCCGCGCATGCGTAATGTTGTGATCCACTCTGAACCTGCTCTTCGTATTCCCGGACCCTCATCCGGCGCTTCGCGCAAAAGAAAAGGCGGCGTTCCGCCCCTTCTCCCGGAGGGAGAAGGGAACGGCTTTGAGGACATTTGTCGCTTAATCCGGAAGCTCCATTCGAAGCGGCTGCTGCGAACATTCGTCCGAAGCGGTTGTTGCGCGCATTCGATCGAAGCGGCTGTTGTGAAAAGTCAGGCCATGGATGGCCGCTCTGGTATTTCCGAAGCAACCAATCGGCACGCACCGCGTTGAATGCGGGGCGCCGCGATCATGGACGATCGCACAAACAAAGCACGCACAAACAAAGCACGCAAAAACAAACCAGCGTCCTCCGCGATGTCGATGCGCGCCGAGCGACCCTGATCCCGAGGATCAAGTGGGCGAGCTTGCCGGATGGTCAGGCTTTCCGCACGCGGCGGACATGCACACGGATCCGGTATCCGCCAGCCCCAGGTCGTACATTAGGAACAAGGCACATTGCTGGAGGCGCGCTGTCGTTCACCGCAGGGGACGCCAGCAACGTCATTCTAGGGGTGCGTCGAGGGCTTCTTCAAGCTTGCGCCGCAACATCGCGATGTGCTCGCCGGCGTTGCTGGACAGCGTCTGCTGGCTGCGCTGCAGCATCAGCAGATCATGGGTGATGTCGAGTGCCGCCAGTATCGCTACGCGGTCGTAACCGGGGCTGCGCGAGGTGTGTTTGATTTCGCGCATCTTGCGGTCGAGGTGGCTGACGGCGGCCAGCAGGCCCTCGCGTTCGTCGGGCTTGCAGCCGACCAGGAACTCGCGATCGAGCAGCTTGACGGTGACGGTGACGGTGACGGTTTCTTCGCTCATAGCCGAGTCAGCCTGCATTTTCGAGCGATTTCAGGCGCTCGATCATGGCTTCGACCCGCGCCCGCGCCTGTTCGTTGCGGGTCACCAGCGCGGCGCGTTCGCCGGCCAACTGGTCGCGCCCACGGCGCAGGCTGGCGTTTTCCTCGGCAAGTCGACGCAGGCGTTCCAGCGCGGCATCGAGCGTGCGCGAAAGCGCGGTGAGTTCGTCTTCAACGGAGTGGGTTGAGGTATCCATGGGATCGAATATACGGGAAAAACCGTTGTCCGGCATGTGACGGCGTCAGGTAACCCCGGCGCCAGCGGTGTGGCGGTCCAGGAAGTCGATGCAGGCTTCCGCCGACAGCGGCCGCGACAGCCAGAAGCCCTGGATTTCGTCGCAGCGTTGCGCGCGCAGGAAGGCGAGTTGTTCAGGGGTTTCCACGCCTTCGGCCACCACCTTGAGTTGCAGTGAATGCGCCATGGTGATGATGGTCGAGGTGATCGCGGCGTCGTCGGGGTCGGTAGTGATGTCGCCGACGAATTCCTGATCGATCTTGAGGGTGTCGATCGGCAGCCGCTTCAGGTACGCCAACGAGGAATAGCCGGTGCCGAAGTCGTCGATGGCCAGGCGTGCACCGATCGACTTCAGTTCACCGAGCTGGCGCACCGACTGTTCGGCATTGGCCATCACCATGCTTTCGGTGAGTTCCAGTTCGATCTGGCTGGGCGTGATGTCGTGCTCGGCCAGCATGTCGCAGATGTGCAGGGTGAGGTCGGGACGGTTGAGCTGTGCCGCCGAGAGGTTGATGGCCATGGTCAGGCGGCGGTGGCCGGCTTCGCGGAAACGGCCGAGGTCGGCGCAAGCGGTGGCGAACACGTAGGCGCTGAGCTCGTGGATCTGGCCGGTTTCCTCGGCCAACGGAATGAACACGCTGGGCGGGATCTCGCCGAGGTCCGGGTTGTGCCAGCGCAACAGCGCTTCCATGCCGGTGATGGTCTTGTCGTGCAGTGACATCTTGGGCTGGTAGACCAGACTCAGTTCGTCGCGGTCGAGCGCACGCCTGAGAGAGGTAATCAGCGTGGCGTGGCCGCGCGCGCGCGCATCCATGCCGGAGTGGTACACCGCCCAGGTATTGCGGCCGCGTTCCTTGGCGTGGTACATCGCAGTGTCGGCGCATTTCAGGAGATCGGCCGGGGTCTGGCCGTGGTCGGGATACAAGGCGATGCCGATCGAGGGCGAGATCACGGTTTCCTGCGAGCTGGATACGTTCAGCGGCTTCACGAACGCGTGCAACAGGCGTTGCGCCATATCTTCCGCGCCACGCGTATCCACCAGGTCTTCCAGCACCACCGTGAATTCGTCGCCGCCCAGGCGCGCGACCACGTCATTGTCGCGCACGCACTGGCGCAAACGCGCGCCGACGGCCTTGAGGGTGCGATCGCCGGCGGTGTGGCCGAGCGAGTCGTTGATGTGCTTGAAGCGATCGAGGTCGAGGAACAGCAGTCCGACCTTGTGGTCGCTGCGGCGTGCACTGATGACCGCCGCGCCGAGGCGTTCGCCCAGCAGGGCGCGGTTGGGCAGTCCGGTCAAGGTGTCGTAATTGGCGAGATAGCGCAGTTCCTGCTCGGCCCGCTTGCGGTCGGTGATGTCGGTGAGCACGCCGATCATGTGGGTGCGGGTGCCGGAGGCGTCGCATACTTCGTTGAGCTCCACCCAGCTCAGGAATTCTTCGCCATCCTTGCGGCGCTGCCACAGTTCGCCGCGCCAGTGGCCGGTTTCGGCCAGCACCTGGCGCAGGTGGGTGTAGCTGTCGGGCGCGTGGCGGCTGCCGTTGAGGATGGAAGCGTCGCGGCCGAGCACTTCGTGTTCGGCATAGCCGGTCATGCGCGTGAACGCGGTGTTGACTGACACGAAGCGGAAGTCGAGGTCGGTGACGGTGACCGCCTCGCTCATGTTGCGGATGACTTCCGAGGCGATCCGACGGTCGCGGTCGGCCGCGCGCAATGCGCTGATGTCGCGCTCGGTGCCGCACACGCGCAACGGCTTGCCGCGTGCGTCGTGCTCGACGATCTTGCCGCGTGAAATCACCCATACCCATTCGTCGCCGGCGCCACGCACCCGATGTTCGACTTCGAAATGTTCGCTGTGGCCAGCCAGATGTTCGGCCAGCGCGTAGTCCACGCTGGCGAGGTCATCCGGGTGCACCATGCTGTGGCGCCATTGGTCGACCGGCATGGATTCTTCGTGGTGGCCGCCGGGCGTACCTTCGGGGCCGAGCCTCAGGATGGTGCCGTGCTCAAGATCCCAATCCCAGAACTGGTCGCCCGACCCCCACAATGCGTGGCGCAGCCGGCTTTCGCGCAGGCGCAGTTGGCGGCGGTGGCGAACCTGCTCCAGGTGATGGCTGCGCCAGCCGAGCAAGCCGATGAGGATCAGGATGGCCAGCGCTGCCGCGTAGATGAGACGCATCGCGGGCGTCCACCACCAAATGTTGGCTACGTCGATCGCAAGCGTGGTGGTGCTGCCGGGTGAGCCGTCGCGCAGGATTGACTGGATTTCGAGGCTGTAACTGCCGGGCGCAAGGTTGGTGTAGGTGATGGAGTGTTCGAGGCTCGGTACGCTCCATTGCGTATCACGCCCCAGCAGCCGGTAGCGGAAACGGTTGTGTCCGGTCGAGGCGTAATCAAGTGTCGCGAATGCCACGTGCAGGCTGCGGTTGCTGGCGTTGACATGGACGGGGGTCTGCGCGGAGGCGGGAATGGGCATCTCGCCGCTGGAGCTGTTGTACAACTCGGTGATCGCCACCGGCGCGTGCTGGTTGAACGGGCGGATGTTGCCGGGGTTGATGATGTCGAACCCGTGGCCGCCGAACAGCAGCGTGCCGTCGGCCGCGCGCAGGCAGGCGCCGGAAGTGTATTCGTTGCCCTGTAGTCCGTCGGCGAGGCCGAAGCTGCGGATCGCGCCGGTTTTCGGGTCAAGCCGGGCCACTCCGAGGTTGGTGCTGAACCAGATATTGCCCTGCTTGTCGGCCAACATGCAGTCGATGGTGTTGTCGGGCAGGCCGTCGCCGAGTCCGTAGCGCCGGAAGTGCGCGCCCTCGGCATCGATGCTTTCGAGGCGGCTGATGCCGGATAGCGAACCGATCCACAAGCCGTCGTGGGTTGCCAGCATGCTGATGATGGTTTCGCCGGCGAGGGAATCGTGGCGCCCCGGAATTTCGCGGAAGCTGCGCAGCTTGCCGGTGCCGGGATCGATCATCGAGACGCCGTGCGTGGTGCCCGCCCAAATGTGGCCGGACTGGTCTTCATCGATCACGAGGACCGTGTTGGTGGCCAAGCCTTGGCTGGCATCGAAGCGTTGCACTGCGTGCCCGGCGTGGTAGTGCACCAGCCCGCCATTGAACGGAGCCGCCCACAGATCGCCATTGCGGGCACGGAACAGCGCGCGGGTCGGCGTGGTGGCGGGGGCGCCGTCCAACTCGGCATAACTCGCGCTGCCGGACGACGGGTTGAAACGCAGGATGCCGTAGTTGGATGGCAGCAGCAGCGAGCCATCCGTATCCGGCAGGATGCTGAAAATCCGTATGTCCCGCGAGGCGGCTTGGGTGGTGGAGGCGGGCGGAATGCTGCCGATGTGTGGCGACGTGCGCCGCGAATCCGCAATGCTCGATGCGTCGATCAGTTTCGCGAAGGCACTGCTGAAGTTGGTGATCGCATGCGTGGCGGGGTCGTAGCGGACCAGGCCAGGCCCGTTCAGTGAGACCCAGAACTGATTCCCGGGCGCGGGCAGGAACGCGCGCACATAGGGGCGCTCGCGCGGGTCGCCCATCGTGTTCAGCACCGCCCGGATGGGACTGCCGCCGGGTTGCGTCCACACCGCGCCGTTGGTCATGGTGCCCACCCACAGCAGACCAGTACGATCGACGAACAGGATCTCGATCTGCGCATCCGGCAATCCGCCGTTGATGCCCGCGGGCGCCGGTTGTATTCGGGTGCTCGAACCGTCGGGGCTGATCCTGAGTAGCGAATGATCACTCAGACCCAGCCATATGCGGCCCGCGTGGTCGGCCACGATCGCGCGTACGCCGATCGGGCCGCCGGCATCCGCTTGCCAGACGGGCTTGATGGCGCCGGAGCCACGATCGACGCTGGCGAGCCCCGCCGCATCGCCCAACAGCAACTGTCCCTTGGTCGTGCAGTACAACGCATTGACGGGGCCGGTGGTGGTGGCGAGTACGCCTGCGCTGCCGGCATGGGTCAGCGACACAATGTCACGGCCGGCGATCGCGTAGATTTTGCCGTCGGGGCAGCGGGTCAGCGATTGCACCCACTTGTCGAGTCCCGCTGGTTCCTTCCACACCGGTTGCAGGTGCGGTGTCGCGCCGGTAACGAGCCGATCGACGCCCTGCGGACTACCCACCAGTACGTTGCCGTCGGGGAGCTTCAACAGGTCCGTGACCGGCAGGCCGTTGCGCCGCAACGATTCCGGCAGCGGCAACACCTTGTCCGATTGCGGATCGAACAGCAGCAACCCCCCGCTGGACGAACCGACCCACAGGTGGCCATCGGTCGCGTCGGCGAGTGATGTCACCCAGTAATCGTCGGGCAGGCTGTCGGTGCGATTCGGGTCGTGGGTGAAACGTTTCAGCGAGTAGCCGTCATAGCGGAACAGCCCGCCCTGGGTTGCCAGCCACACAAAGCCGCGCCGGTCCTGGAAGATCATCGAGACCGAGTTCTGCGCGAGCCCCTTGCTGCTGTCCAGCCGCTGGAAATAGAAATTGCGCTGAAACGCCTCCCAGGTGTGGGGCGCGGGCTGGGCGCGTGCGGTGCCCGTGGCCAACACGGCCAGCACGACCGCAGCCAGCAGCGCGCCCCAGCGACGCGCCGATTGCGAGACTCGCCCTGCGATTCCCGGAGCGGTGTCAATCATGATGGACGGCTGCTTGCCCCTGATTCGAACCAGCGATCGTGCGTGGCGGCAAGCACTACCGCCACGGTTCGACCAGTGTACCCAAACCGCCGCCGGCCGGTGTGTGCAGGAAGTACCGCCGGGGCTGGGCGGCTTGGCCCTGTTACGATGCGGTCTGGTCAGTGGATCACGATCACGATGGCCACATGGGCGGACTGGCAGGCGGCACTCGCGCAAACGAAGCTCGCGATCACGCCGGCCGAGCTGCACGGCTCGGTCACGGGTTACCTGTGCGCTGGCTGGGGCGGATCCGTGCACGAATTGCTGACGGCGCTGGCGCTGGAAAGCGATGGTGCGGACGCCGCCCTGCAGGCGCTGGTGGATGCCGCGGCGCGCGACATCCATGCAAAGTTGCGCGATCGCGTCCCGGTGGGTTTGCTGCTTCCTGACGGTACTCTGGCAGTACGCGCGGATGCGATGGTGGACTGGTGCCGCGGTTTCCTGGGCGGTTTGGGTCTGACCGGGGTGCTGGAAAAACGCGGGCAGCATCCTGATCTCGAAAGCCTGCTCGTCGATTTTGGCCGCATCGCCGCCACCCACCTCGAATGCGACGAGGATGACGAAGAGTCGTTAAACGAGGTGCTGGATTTCATCCACACCGGTGTGCTGCGCCTGCACGCGGCGTTCGCCCCTGCGGCGCGGCCATGATCGCGGCGGCGGAATTCGCGCGTCGGCGCCTTGAATTGATGGGCATGGCCGGTGACGGCGCCGCGCTGGTGGTGGCCGCGGCACCGCAACGCATGCGCAACGCGGACGCCGCGTGGCCGTACCGGCAGGATTCCGATTTCCATTACCTCACCGGTTTTCCCGAGCCCGACGCGGTGCTGGCGTTGCTGCCGGGGCGCCACAATGGCGAGGTGGTGTTGTTCTGCCGCGAACTCGATCCAGCGCGAGAGCGCATCGACGGCCCGCGGATCGGACCGGAAGCCGCGGTCGAACGTTTTGGCGTGGACGATGCGTTTCCGGTCGAGGACATCGACGACATCCTGCCCGGCATGCTGGAAGGACGCGCGCGCCTGTATTGCCATTTCGGACGCGAGAACGAGTTCGATGCGCAGTTGCTGCGCTGGATGCGCCGCCTGCGCAGCAGCCGCGGGGGCGGCGTGGTCCCGCGCGAATTCGTGGCGCTGGGCCATCTGCTGCACGAATTGCGCTTGTACAAATCACCCGCCGAGCTGGCGCTGATGCGTCGCGCCGCGAGGATCGCGGCCGATGCGCAACGCGCGGCGTTGCGGGCGGTGCGCCCCGGTGCCGCCGAATACGAAGTCGAAGCCGCCCTGCTGCATGCCATGCGCGCGCATGGCGCGGTGCCGTCCTATCCGCCGACCGTCGCGACCGGCGCCAACGCTTGCGTGCTGCACTACACCGAGCATCGTTCGAAACTGCGTCGCGGCGAACTGCTGTTGATCGATGCCGGTGCCGAGGTCGAGTGCTACGCCTCGGATGTCACGCGTGTCTGGCCGGTGGCAGGGCGATTTTCGCCCGAGCAACGCGCCCTGCATGCGATCGTGCTGGAAGCGCAGCAAGCCGCGATCGACGAAGTGCGTGCGCGTCGCGCCTTCACCGCCGCGCATGACGCCGCGACGCGCGTGATCATCGATGGCCTGGGTACGCTGAAACTGCTGAAGGGCGGTGCGCGCAGCGCGGTGAAGTCCGGCGAATACAAACGCTTTTTCCCGCACAAGACCGGCCACTGGATCGGACTCGACGTGCACGATGTTGGTGACTATCGGGTGGACGAACAGCCGCGCATGCTGGAGGCTGGCATGGTGGTGACGGTCGAACCGGGTATCTACATCGCACCGGACGACACCAGCGTGGCGCCGAAATGGCGCGGGCTCGGAATCCGCATCGAGGACGACGTGGCGGTCACCGCTCGCGACCCGGAGGTGCTGACCGCGGCACTGCCGAAGGATGCCGATGCGGTCGAGGCGCTGTGTGAGGAAGTGGCGGGGTAGCTGCAGGGTGGATCAAGGCGCGAGCGCGCCAGCGCCGGATCCGCCGCTTGCGCGGCTTGATCCGGCCTACATCGGTCCTACAGCCGGTGGGAGCACTCGTGAGCGCGACGCCCTTCAGCGGATGTCTCATCGAAGAGGTGCGTGCTGCCGCTGGCGTCACGCAAGCGCCGTCCCTCGCCCTGCGCAGGTTCCCGCGAGAACATGGCCGGATTCATTTCCATGCCGAATGCTGGCACACTGCCCCGGCGCCCATACCGCGCGCTTCAAGAGATCACGCCATGTCTGCCGGTTCGTCCTGGTCGAAAGCATCCCCTTTCCTGCTCAGCATCCTGCGCATCATCATCGCGTTCCTGTTCATGCAACACGGCGCCGAGAAACTGTTCGGCTTTCCCGGCGGCGATCATCTGCAACTCATTTCGTCGGCGAAATTGTTTACCGTGGTGCCAGGGCTCGCCGGCATCCTGGAGTTTGGCGGCGGTTTCCTGGTGCTGATCGGACTGTTCACCCGCCCCATCGCGTTCATCCTGTCGGGCGAAATGGCGTTCGCCTATTTCATGGCGCACTTTCCGCACAACCATGTATTCCCGTTGCTCAACGGCGGCGGCATGGCGGTCGCGTTCTGTTTCGTGTTCCTGTACCTGTCGGCCGCCGGCCCAGGACCATGGAGCCTGGACCGCGCCTTGCACCGCGCCTGAAACCGCCGGAAGCCGCTGCGCCGAGCCACTTGCGACGTAGGGACGCGTCACAAGCGGCTGCAGGTATACGTCCATTTGGCCAACACTTCCCAGCCACGCCGGGCGGGCAGTGCGGGGTCGACGTTGCGGCTGATGCCGACGTACCATGCGCTGCGCCAACTCGTGTGGTGCAGGAACAGCAGCGAGCCCGCCCAGCTTTGCGTGGCAGGCGCCAGCGCCGAGCCGTCGCGTTCACGGTAGGCTTGCAGGCGCAGTTCGTCGGCGACCGAAAAGTGCCACAGCGCGGTAACCTGTTCGCCGCGTTGGTCGAGCAGCAAGCGGTGCGGTGAGCGATCTGCGGCTGTCGCGCGCAACCACGCGCGGGTCAGCCTGATGTCGAATTCCAGCTTGTCGAGCGGACGGAAATCCGATTCCAGCGCCAGCGATCCGCCGGGCCGCACCACGCCGGTTGCAAGGTCGAGTTGTTGTCCGACGTCACCGGAGATCGACGCCAGCGGCCACCACGACGCGGGCGCTTCAGCGAGGTCCATTCGCAGGAACTTGTAGTCGTGGAGTGGCATGCCGGCGTCGGCGCGGGCGTGTTCGGCAAGGTGCAGTTCGACATCGCCCCACAATCCGTGCGGACCCGATACGGTCAGCCCGGGATAGATCGAACGCACGATGGTTTCGCCGCTGTCCAATGCGCGCGTGTCCTCGACGCCGAGCGTCGGGCGCAATTCGCTGAAGCGCCCGACGTCGAACCAGCGTCTGCCAGCATCGGCCTTGAATTCGCGAAATCCCGTGGTCGGCACGAAGCCCAGGTCGGCGCGAAAATCGGTGCCCACCTGTTGCAGCAGCGCGTCCCAGGTCCAGCGTTCGCCCAGGTGCGTCCACTTCGCGTAACCGGCAACGGCGTCGCGGCGCGGACCGCCGGTTGCATCGCCCGGCGCGCCGCCGGTTGCGCTGAACAAGGCCTCGGCATTGACGTTGTCGGACGCCGAAGGGTGCCAGTTGGCATCCATGCCGGCGACCCGGTTGAAGCCGCCGCCCAGATACTCGCGATCGGTCACGACACCGCCCAGCGCGAGGTCGGGCAGGTTGCGCACGTAGCGCGCGACCAGGTCGTCGGACTCGCGGGTTTGCGCGACCTCGCCGGTTGCGAAGGGTCCCGGCAGCAACACCGAACCGCCGCCGGCATCGCGCGCGATCAGCGCGGTGAAATCATGGTCGGTGGCGCGTTCGGTGTAGCGCACCCCGAGATCGGGATCGGCGATGTCGCGCGTGTAGACCGGTTGCAGCGGGCGGTCGAGGTCGGGCTGTGCCGCCAGCAGGTCCAGGCTTTCCATGAAGAACGGTCGTTTTTCCGGCAGCGACTGGGCGTAGCGGGCGTTGCCGGTGACCTGGATCGCGTCGGCTTCGACTTCCGAAAAATCGGGGTTGATCGTGACGTCCAGCGCGCGGCCGCCGCCCGGCTGCCAGCTGGCGGTGAAGCCGAAGTCCGTTTTGAAGCCGCCGCTCGGCGCGCCGGCGTGGACCACGACATCCGGCGTGAAGAACCAGGCACCGCGTGGCGGTGGCGGCGCAAGCCCCTGCACCGGGTTGAAAAAGCACACGAAGCAATTGGCGCTGCGCGGGATCGGCGACGAGGCATCCTGCACACTGTCGGTGCGCGGCCGGCCGCGGTACACCAGCAGCCGCCAGCGCGATCCGCTGGCGACGTAACGCAGGGTTGAAAACGGGATCCGGAACTCGGCGCTCCAGCCGTGCGTCGTGCGTGCGGTGGCGACCCGCCAGCGATAGTCCGGTGCGTCGTCTTCCGATTCGTTGGTTTCACTGTAGTGCCCGTCGGTCTCGATGCCGCGCAAGTCGGTGCGGAAGAACTGTGCGCCGCGGCCAGAGCCCAGCGCGTCGATGAATACCTCGATGTAGTCCTGGCCATCGCTGACGTGGTCGCGTTCGACGAACTGGCCACGCAAGCTACCCGGTTGCGGCTCGTCCATGTGCACGCCGACGTACAGCGCCTTGCCGTCGAACAGGAACCGGGTGGTGGTCGCCGCGCGCGGCCTGGCGCGATCGCGTGGCGCGATTTCGAAGAACGTCGTCAGCGCCGGCGCCTGCGCCCATGCCGGTTCGTCGAGCCGGCCGTCGAGCGTGATCGCCCCGGCGGCCACGCGTACGAAATGCGCGGTAGCGGTGGCAGCTGGTGCAGCCATGCAGGGGGCGGCCAGACCCGACAGGAGCACGGCAAGACAGATCTCAAAGTGACGGCACATAACCTGTGAAAATCATATAAGCGGTTATCAATGTGCCACAATTTGCATAACCTATCAAATTATTTTTGGGGGTTGTAATATGTGGACAACCGAGTTGAGGCAGTACGGCTATGCTGGCCGGCAATGGCGACATCAGTAACCACCCTCGCAACCCTCAAGCACGTCGGCGGGCACCCGGCGCTGGACTTCGTCAACAGCCGTCATCACTGGATCGGCACAGGCCCCGATCGCGAGTACATCCACGATTACCCGGAGTTGCTGCGCCTGGCGCGCGACATCGGGGTGCTGGATGCCCACGAGCAGCGGGCGTTGTCGCAGCGCGTGGCCGCCGAGCCCGCCGCGGCGATGCGCGCGTATCGCGATGCGCTGGCACTGCGCGAAGCCATCCACGAGGTCTTCCAGGCAACGATTGCCGAACGGCGGCCGGATCCGCAGCGGTTGCGCGCGCTGGATGCGTGGTACCGGCGTGCGCTGCGCGACCGGCATGTCGCGGCCGATGCGCGCGGTCGGCTGCGCGTCGGCTGGAATCTCGACGCCGGCGCGTTGCCGCTGGAACTGCCGCTCCTCAAACTGGCGCTTGCGGCGGTGGTGTTCGCGCAGTCGGTCGAGCCGGGGCGACTCAAGGAGTGTCCGGCCGAGCCCGGTTGCGGCTGGATGTTCCACGACACCAGCAAGAACCGCTCGCGCCGCTGGTGCGACATGAGCGATTGCGGCAATACCGCCAAGGCGCGCCGCCACTATGCGCGCGTGCGCGAGGCGCGCACCGGTTCACGCTGAAAGGTTTTCACGGAGGGACGCAACATGCACCATAGCCGCTTGTGCAGTTTCATCATCGATTGCAAGGGGGATGACTTGCAATCGGCTGCGCGTTTCTGGTCGCAGGCACTTGGCCGCCCGATCCGGGAGGATGCCGCTAACGGAAACGGCAAATACGTCGGTCTGGTGATGCACGATGACGAACCGATCGTGGAAGTGCAGAAGGTCGACCACGAAAGTCGCGTGCACCTCGACATCGAAAGCGACGACATCGACGCCGAGGTGCGCCGGCTGCAAGTTTTGGGTGCCAGGCGCATCGCTGCCATCAAGACCTGGGTGGTGATGGAAGCACCCACCGGCCAGCGCTTCTGCGTGATCCGGCCGCAGCGGCACGGCAAGCTCGGGCCGCACGCCAACGCATGGCCGCAGTGAACTATCAGCTTGCCTGTGCGCGGCTGTGCTTCAGCCGACAAACTTGCGGGCGTTGCGGAACATCCGCAGCCACGGCGAATCCTCGCCCCATTCGCGCGGGTGCCAACTCATCTGCACCGTACGGAACACGCGCTCGGGGTGCGGCATCAGGATGGTGACGCGACCGCGTGCCGCGGTGAATCCGGCCAGTCCTTCGGGCGAACCATTGGAGTTGTACGGGAAACTGTCGGTGGCTTTGCCGCGATTGTCGACGAAGCGCACGCATGCGGTAGCCTTGCCGGCCTTGTGGCCGTCGCCGAATACCGCGCGGCCTTCGCCGTGCGCGGCGACCACGGGAATGCGCGAGCCAGCCATCCCCCGCAACACGACCGACTCGGTATCCAGTACTTCCAGCGTCACCAACCGCGCTTCGTATTGTTCGGAGGTGTTGCGCGCGAACGTCGGCCAGTGTTCGGCGCCGGGGATGATGTCCTTCAGGTGCGACAGCATCTGGCAGCCGTTGCACATGCCGACCGCGAACTTCGCCTCGTCGGCAAAGAATGCGGCGAACTGTTCGCGCAGGTCATCGTGGTACAGGATCGATGCGGCCCAGCCGCGGCCCGCGCCCAGCACGTCGCCGTAGGAGAACCCGCCGCAGGCCGCGAAGCCGGCGAAATCGGCGAGCTTGTGGCGGCCGGCCGCGAGGTCGCTCATGTGCACGTCGACTGCGTCGAAGCCGGCGCGGGTGAATGCGGCGGCCATTTCGACTTGGCCGTTGACGCCCTGTTCGCGCAGCACCGCCACGCGCGGCCGCACGCCTGTGGCGATGTACGACGCCGCAACATCGACGGCGGGGTCGAATGTCAGCTTCGCGTTGATACCGGGGTCGGAATCGTCGATGCGCCACGCGCGTTCGGCGTCGGCGCTGGCCGGATTGTCGCGCAGGCGCTGCATCGCATGGCTGGTTTCGTGCCATGCGCCAATCAACTTCTGCCAGTTCCACTTGGCAACGGTTTCGTCTCCGCTGCGCAGCTTGATGCCGAGTTTGGCCTTGGGCCGCGCGATCACGCGCGCCATCCCGGCCAGGCCGTTCGCAGCGGCGAGCGCGGCGAAGGCATCATGGTCGGCCTTGCGCACTTGCACCACGGCGCCGAGTTCCTCGTTGAACAGTGCACGCAGCGCGTTGTCGGCCCAGCCGTCGAGAAAGATTTCGAGGCCGCAATGGCCGGCGAACGCCATTTCCAACAAGGTCACGATCACGCCACCGTCGGAACGGTCGTGGTACGCGAGCAGCAGGTTCTGCTTTTCGGCGGTGCGAATCAATGCGAACAGGGCGCGCAGGCGTTCGGGATCGTCAAAATCGGGTGGCACGCCGCCGCCGCGGTCGAATGCCTGCGTCAACACCGAGCCACCGAGACGATCGCGGCTCGCGCCAAGATCGAGCAGCCACAATTCGGTATCGCCCGCATCCATTTGCAACTGCGGTGTCAGCGTGCGGCGCGCATCGGCGATGCGCGCGAATGCGCTGACGATCAATGACACGGGCGCGATGGTGCGTTGTTCACGCCCCTCGTCCTGCCACAGCGTGCGCATCGACAGCGAGTCCTTGCCGACCGGAATCGAGACGCCGAGCTTGGCGCACAGGGCGGCGGTCGTCTGTACCGCATCGTACAATGCGGCGTCTTCGCCCTGGTGGCCGATCGCGGCCATCCAGTTGGCGGAAAGCCTGACTTCTTCGAGTTTTTCGACCGGTGCGGCGACGATATTGGTGATGGCTTCGCCCAGTGCAAGCCGCGCCGACGCCGCACCATCCAGTACCGCGACCGGCGCGCGTTCGCCCATCGCCATCGCTTCGCCGGCGTGGCCGTCGAAATCGGCCAGGGTGACGGCACAATCGGCGACCGGTACCTGCCAGGGGCCGACCAGTTGGTCGCGCGAACACAAGCCGCCGACGCTGCGGTCGCTGATGTGGATCAGGAATGCCTTGCCGGCGACCGCGGGCATCCTGAGCACGCGCAGGATGGCTTCGTCGAGGCCGATGTTGCTCAAGTCGGGAACGATTTCGAGCTGCGGTTTGATGCGCGTCGCATCGCGCTGCATCTTCGGCGGTTTGCCCAGCAGCATCGCGAGGTCGAGGTCGATGACGATGACGATGGTACGGGACTCGGGACTCGGGACTCGGGACTCGGGAGGCTGTTGCCTCTTCTGGTCCTCGCTTCGGGTTACCAGCAAGCGTTCTTCCCTTGTCGCGGTTCCAACCACCGCGAACGGGCAACGCTCGCGTCCGCACATCGCCCGGAACGTATCGAGGTTGGCGGGTTTCACCGCCAGCACATAGCGTTCCTGCGATTCGTTGCACCAGATCTGCATCGGCGACAGTTGCGGATCGTCCGATGGCACCGCGTCGAGGTCGATCTCGCCACCAACGCCGGCGTCGTGCAGCAGCTCGGGGATCGCGTTCGACAAGCCGCCCGCGCCGACGTCGTGGATCGCGACGATCGGGCTGGCATCGCCCAACGCGCAACATGCGTCGATCACTTCCTGGCAGCGCCGCTGCATCTCGGGGTTGTCACGCTGTACGGAGGCGAAATCGAGCGCCGCACTGGAGGTGCCCGCCGCCATCGACGAAGCGGCCCCGCCGCCGAGTCCGATCAGCATGGCCGGGCCGCCCAGCACGATCACTGTGTCACCGGGTGCGAGCTTGTTCTTGTTGACCAGCATCGCCCGCACGTTGGCGACGCCACCGGCCAGCATGATCGGCTTGTCATAGCCGTGGCGCATGCCGGGCTTGCCGGTTTCCAGTTCGAAGGTTCGGAAATAACCCGCGAGGCATGGCCGGCCGAATTCGTTGTTGAAGCCGGCGGCGCCGAGCGGACCGTCGCGCATGATTTCGAACGCGCTGGCGACGCGCGGCGGCAGCGGGCGATCTTCTTCCCATGGCCGTGGCAGATCGGGGATGCGCAGGTGCGAAACGGAAAAGCCGGTCAGCCCGGCTTTGGGTTTGCCGCCGCGTCCGACTGCGCCCTCGTCGCGGATCTCGCCGCCGGAGCCGGTCGCGGCGCCCGGCCACGGCGAAATCGCGGTCGGGTGGTTGTGGGTTTCGACCTTGATTGCGTACGGAATCGCTTCGGGATGCGCGCGCCACACGCCATCGGCGTCGGCAAGGAAACGCGCGCCGTCGCTGCCCTCGATCACCGCCGCGTTGTCGCTGTACGCCGACAGTGTGTACTTGGGTGAAGCCGCATGCGTGCTGCGGATCATCCCGAACAGGCTGGCCGTCTGCGGTTCGCCGTCGACGGTGAAATCGGCGTTGAACACCTTGTGCCGGCAGTGTTCCGAGTTGGCCTGCGCAAACATCACCAGCTCCGCATCGGTCGGGTCGCGGCCGAGCTTTGCGTAATTGTCGACGAGGTAATCGATTTCGTCGGGTGCCAGCGCGAGGCCGAGTTCGGTGTTGGCCCGCTGCAGTGCGCCACGGGCGTCGCCTGCCAGCGCGATCGTGCCGAGCGCACCGGCTTCACCCGCCGCGAAAATGCGGCGCGCGTCGGTGAGCGTGCGCAGGACCGATTGCGTCATCGGATCGTGCAGGATGTCGGCGATCGCGGCAAACGCGGGATCATCCGTGCTCGGCAAGCCATCGATCAGAAACGCGCTGCCGCGCTCCACGCGCGCAACGTGGATACCGACGTGGTGCATGATGTCGGTGGCTTTCGATGACCACGGCGACAACGTGCCGAACCGGGGTACCACCCATAGCGAAGCGTCCGCGGGCGGGGCCTCGGTCGCGTCGAGTACCTCGGCGAGACGCTTGTGCAGCGTCGGCGACAGCGCCGTCGCCGATTGCACGAAATACACGTGGCGCGCACCGCGTACGCGCACGCCTTTCGCAAATGCGGCAAGGCGCAGGTTGAGTCGGTCGAGGCGGAAATCCGACAGCGCGCTGCGCCCGTCAAGAACGATCATGGCGATGGAACCGCAGGCCGGGAAGAACGGGGCATTATAAATGCGATCATCCTTGATCGCTGCATCGTTGGGGGCTTTGCACGGCCATCAAGGGATTCGATCAGCAGGCACCAGAGTGGCCCTTGAAGCCGCCATCCATGGCCAAGAGCTCCGTGGCCTGACTTTTCACAACAGCCGCTTCGATCAGGGCGATTGGCGGCTGGTGTGTACGGCTTGCAAGCGCCGCAGCAATTCCGCGGGGTCGACGTAGCCGCCCAGGATCTGACCATTGTCGGCAATGATTGTCGGCGTGCCACCAACGCCCAGGTTGACGCCGAGATGGAAATCGTGCGCAACCGGTGATGGACACTGCGCCTTGCGTGGTTCGTGGCCGTCGAACGCGGCGGTCATCGCGGCTTGGCGGTTTGGCGCGCACCACACATCCACGGCTTTTTGCGCGGACGGCGTGCCGAGACCGGTACGCGGCCAGAACAGGTAGTCGACGGCGATGCCAAGTTTGTTGATGGCCGCGATGTTGGCATGGAATGCGCGGCAATACGGGCAGTCAACGTCGGTGAAAACCGTGACGGTGTATTTCGGATGCGCTGGTGCGAAACGGACCATCTGATCGGGCGCTATTTTCGCGATGGCCTCGCGACGCAGTCGGTCCATGGTCACGCTGTTCAACGCGGAGTGCGTCTTGAGGTCGAATGCATCGCCCTGGATCACGTAGCGGCCGTCCCTGGTCAGATACAACACCTGGCCTTGCGCGATCACCTGGTACAAGCCGGCGATCGGCGAAGGCAGGATCGATTGCACACGGGCCTGCGGGGCCATGCCGTGGACGGCAGCAGTGATTGCTGCACGCACCGCAGAAGTCGCGGGGGCAGGTGGTGGTGGCGATGCCGAATCCGCCGCGCGGTCAGGCTGGCTGGCCGAGCAGCCGCTGATCGCAAGTGCGCCGAGGAAAAGGGCGCAGAGAAGCTTCTTCATGGTTCGATACGCAACGCGCGCAAGTCGCGCGGACAGGGGTGTGGATGCTAGCACGCATTGCGCATGCCACCGGGAGCGCGGGTCTCATTCCATTTTTGCGTCAATACGACAGTATCGGCGTGCAGGCATCCCGAATGGACCAGCAAGCTTTGGACGCGGATTTACGCGGATAAAACCAGGATTCGATGGGAATCGGTGTCCATCGGCGTTTTACATTTTGATCCGCGTCAGGCTGCGCTCTTGCTTGTTTTATCGATGTGGAAATAGGATCAGAACGTCAGCCACCAGCAGCCGCCCGATTCGGTGATCCCGAAATCGCGGGTGTCGCCACTGGTCGAAACTTCGAGCCCCGTCGGAACGCCGCTGTTCGAACCGCCGTTGCGTCCGTCGACGGTGGACGTTGGTGACCCCGGAGCAACCGCCGTGAGCGGTGGGCCGGTGGGGTAGGCGATGGCGATCCCGATCAGCGGCTGCTTCAACCACTCGCTCAATGAGTGCAAGGTGGCGCGCGCAGATGCCTGATCCATGCCGCGCCACAGGATCAAACCAGCCAACCGATTCACGTCATGAGCAGTAAACGCGTTGGTGATCGCTTGCTGCAAGGCCTGCGGCGATTTCGCGCAGACGCCGCCGAGTCCGTTGCGGGCGCCAGCGCCAACCGTGGCTGACGTTGCTGGCGTGCCGCACGGCTGGCCGGAATACACCGGCTCGCCGTGTACGCCGACGCAGTGGTAAATCTGCGCGTGCGCCAGCGGTGTGTAGGCGGCAAGCGCGAGCAGGCAAAGCATTGTCGTGATCTGCGAGTGCGTCTGGCGGGCTTGGTTGCGCCGGCTCGCGCTGATGACGGTGCGGGAAGAAGGCAATTGAGAAACCGTCGACGAAGCTTTGAGAAGTTCCATTCGGAGCCGCTGCCGTGAAAAGTCAGGCCATGGAACTCTTGGTCATGGATGGCGGCTGCAAGGGCCGTTCCGGTGCCTGTTGATCGAAACCCTTGTCACTCGCGCGAGGTTTCCACGATGCAGCGATCAGGGATGATCGCACGGCTATGCCCGTTCCAAGCGCTGCAACACTGCGGTCGTCGCCCTCGCGCGGTTGAGCGTGTAGACATGCAGACCTGGTGCACCGCCTTCGAGCAGGCGCCGGCACATCGCCGCCACCACATCGGCGCCGAATTCACGCACCGATTCCGCATCGTCACCGAAGGCCGCCATGCGTTTGCAGATCCAGCGCGGAATCTCGGCGCCGCACATTTCCGAGAAGCGCCGCAATTGCGTGAAGTTGGCGATCGGCATGATGCCCGGCACGATCGGGATCGTGACGCCGGCGCGGCGGGCGTCGTCCACGAAACGGAAGTACGCGTCGGCGTTGTAGAAGTACTGGGTAATGGCACCATCGGCGCCGGCATCGACCTTGGCCTTGAAATGCTTCAGGTCGGCCTGCGCATGGTCAGATTGTGGATGGCATTCCGGATAGCACGCCACCTCGATGTGAAAATAACCATCGTGCTCGCGGCGGATGAATGCGACCAGATCCGACGCGTAGCGAAAGTCGCCTGGCGAAGCCATGCCGGAGGGCAGGTCGCCGCGCAACGCGACGATCCGCTTGCAGCCGAGTTCGCGATAGGCTTTCAGCAGTTCACCGATTTCCTCGCGCGAACCGCCCATGCACGAAACATGTGGCGCGACTTCCAGCGCATGCGATTCGCGCAGGTGCCGTACCGTGCGTGGCGTGTGCGTCAACGTCGATCCGCCCGCGCCGAAGGTGACGCTGACGAATTCCGGCGCCAGCGCCTTCAGCTTCGGCAGGGCACGTTCCATTTGCGCGCGCTGCTCGTCGTTTTTGGGTGGGAAGAATTCCAGCGAGATCGGGGTCATCGGTTGCGGCATCCTTATATCTTTCTATCAAGATAGAAAGAATTTGCGCAGGATGCAATGGCCCGACGCGTCGCTCTGTCTGCTGTCCCGAAGACGACTCGTTTCTCGTCATGACATCCCTGTACTACGGATTCGCTCGCGATCGACAAGCGGCAGGGACAGGCACAGGGTAGGCCGGATCAAGCCGCTTCAGCGGCGGATCCGGCGCTTCGCGCCTTGATCCGCCCTACCCGCAGGAGCGACGCGAACGGTGAAGCAGGCCGGGGCCAGACGCTTGAAGTCTTCCAGCGCTACGCGTTTGATCCGTCCTATCGCTGCGCGCGCAAATTCGCGTGTTCGCGAACAGGTGGAGTTACGCCGCCTGCTTCCATTGCCCCAAGGCGGCCAACCCATTGTCGTGCGCGCGTTCGACCACGATCTTCTGCGCGGCACTGAAATTGTCGTCGAGGTCCTTGGCCCACAGGTGCAGTGCGGCCTGCTGCATGGCGCGGCCGTACGAGAATGACAGCGGCCACGGGTGCGGGCCAAGCTGGTTCATCGCGTTCAGGTGCGCCGTGGCGTTTTCGTCGCTCTGGCCACCGGACAGGAACACGATGCCCGGCAACACCGCCGGCACCGCGGATTTCAGGCACAGAATGGTCGATTCGGCGACTTCCTCGACATCGGCCTGTTCGGGGCAGTCCTTGCCGGACACCACCATGCTGGCTTTCAGGATGGTGCCTTCCAGCATCACGTTGTGTTCGTACAGCGCGCCGAACAATGAGCGTAGCGTGGCTTCGGTGACCTCGTAGCAGGTTTCGATATCGTGATCGCCATCCATCAGCACTTCCGGTTCGACCATCGGCACGATGCCGGCTTCCTGGCACAGTGCGGCGTAACGCGCCAGCGCATGGGTGTTGGCGTCGATGCAGGTGCTCGAAGGCATGTCCTCGCCGATGGTGATGACCGCGCGCCACTTGGCGAACTCGGCGCCCAGCTTCACGTATTCGGCGAGCCGGCCGCGCAGGCCGTCGAGGCCTTCGGTGACGAGTTCGCCGGGGAAACCCGCGAGCGGCTTGGCGCCCATGTCGACCTTGATGCCCGGAATGATCCCGGCATCCTTCATGACCTTGGTGAACGGCACGCCGGCTTTGGTGGACTGGCGGATGGTTTCGTCGTACAGGATTGCGCCCGAGATGTGTTCGGCCAGGCCCGGCGCGGTCAGCAGCATTTCACGGTAGGCGCGGCGGTGTTCTTCCGAGTCGGGAACGCCGACCGCATCGAAGCGTTTCTTGATGGTGCCCGAGGATTCGTCGATCGCGATGATGCCCTTGCCGGGCGCGACCATTGCCTGCGCGACGGCTTCCATTTGATCGATGCTCATGACGGTCTTCCGTTGCTGTCGGTGGACAGCCAAGTATAGGCGAGCGTGCGGAATTTTGCCGTCTGCTTCCAAGCCCCGGCTGCTCGGGTATTGCTCGCGCAACCCATCCCCACCCAACCCTCCCCTTGAAGGGGAGGGCTTGGCCTGTTTCTCTCCTTCCCCTTCAAGGGGAAGGTCGGGATGGGGATGGTGTCATGGAGGCAACTGCGCCCCAATTTCAGCGATAACCTTGCGGAAAATCCTTCAGCACACACGCATCGGTAATCTTCTTGCGCGCAGCCGGATCCTCGGGCAGGTTGAATGGAATGATGATGTAGGTGAATATCGGCTGACGCGTGGCATTGTTCGCGCCGGGTGCGAAGCGCATGTTCTTGACCGCACTGGCAGCGACCGAGGCAAGATCGCCCTTGGGGATCGTCTCGCGCACCACGATGTCACGGGGGACGCCATCCGAGCCGATCATGTAGGTGACCGCCGAGCAGGTGGGGCGGTCCATGCCGATGCCGCTGTTGGGGACGTCCACGGTGAGCGAGGTGTTGGTCATCACCCAATAGGCGTCACGTTGGCCCGGCTGCACCGCGCGGATGTTGGGGCCGACGGCCGCGCTGGCGACGGCCGATGCGAATGCGAGGATGAGACCGGCGAAGCGCTCCATTACAGATCCCTCAAACTCTCCACGATGCCATCCGCGCCTACACTGAGCAGCTTCAACGTATTGGTGCCGCCGCCGTGTCCGGTGCGGTCGCCGTGGGTCAGCAACACGCGGTCGCCATCGGCGAGGTCGCCGCGCTCGAACAACTGACGCACGGCTTCGCGCACCACCAACGCCGGATAGGCGCCCTCGCCTTCGAAGACCATCGGTTTTACGTCGCGCAGCAGCAACATGCGCCGGCGTGCTTCCGCACTCGGCGTCAGCGCGTAGATTGGCACCGATGTGCGATAGCGCGACAGCCATTGCGCGGTGGTGCCCGATTCGGTCAGCGCGATGATTGCCCGCACCGGCAACTGCGTAGCCAGGAACATCGCCGCCATCGCAATGGCCTGATCGGTGCGGTCCAGACGGTGGGTGAGGGCGGAGATGTCTTCGACCGGTTCGAACTGGCGTTCGGCGCCGAGGCAAATGCGGCTCATCGCCGCCACTGCGGCATCCGGGTGTTTGCCCGCTGCCGATTCCTGCGACAGCATCACCGCATCGGTGCCGTCGATCACGGCGTTGGCCACGTCCAGCACCTCGGCGCGGGTCGGGATGGGCGATTCGACCATCGATTGCAGCATTTGCGTTGCGGTGATCACCACGCGGTTGCGGGCCAGCGACTCGCGGATGATTTTTTTCTGCAGGCCCGGTAGTTCGGCGTCACCGATTTCGACGCCGAGATCGCCGCGCGCGACCATCACCGCGTCGGATGCGTCGATGATTTCTTCCAGCTCCTGGATGGCTTCGGCGCGCTCGATCTTGGCGACGAGCCAGGCGTGGCCGCCGGCAGCCCGCAGCAGCTTGCGCGCCTCGACGATGTCTTCGGCCGAGCGCACGAACGAGACCGCAAGAAAGTCGGCGTCGAGTTGTGCGGCGAGCTTGATGTCGGCGCGATCCTTGTCCGACAACGCATTCAACGACAGGCCGCCGCCCTTGCGGTTGAGGCCCTTGCGGTCGGACAGCTTGCCGCCGATCGTCACCCGGCAATGGATCGCGGTGCCTTGCACCGCGCACACTTCGAGTTCGACCAGACCGTCGTCCAGCAGCAGCCGATCGCCGGCGTTCAAGTCGTCCGGCAAACCGAGGTAACTCACACCCACGCGGGTTGCATCCCCCGGCGGTGCGTCGGCGCGGCAATCGAGGGTGAAGTCCGCGCCAGTTTCGAGTTCCACCGGGCCGTCGGCGAAGCGCTCGATGCGGATTTTCGGGCCTTGCAGATCGGCCAGCACCGCCACTTCGCGGCCGAGCTTTGCGGCTGCGACATGTGCTGCTTGCGCGCGCCGCTGGTGATCGGCGGCATTGCCGTGGGAAAGATTCAGGCGAATCACGTCGACGCCTTCGCGCAACACGCTTTCCAGCATGCCCGGTGCGTCGGTGGCGGGGCCGAGGGTGGCGACGATGCGGGTGCGGCGGGCGGCATTCATGCCGCTACGCTAGCACAGTAAGTTGTGCGTTCATCCATGAACGCGGCACCTTCGAGCCTGACGTATCGAAATACCTGGTTCTTCACTGCGGCGCCAGAGCGGCCTTCCATGGCCTGACTTTCCACCTTGGCTTTGCGGTCGTCCGTGATCGCGGCGCCTTTGAGCTTGGCGTCTCGAAGCGAGTAGGGCGGAACCCGCGCAGCGGTTTCCGCCGAATCTGACGTGTGGCGGAAGCGGCTGCGCCGATTCCGCCCTATCCGTTCTCAGCAAGGCCGCCGTTTGACGAGCAGCGTCGCGACGATCACGGACGCTCCCCACCTGACTCGCGTGGGAGTGCGCCGTGCGATCGATGTGGAAGCAATCCGCGATTCTTCAAAAATTCGGTTTCTCGGGGGCGGCGCAATAGCGATCGACCGACGCACGGATTTCTTCGCATGCGTCGGCGGCATTGCCCCAGCCGGAAATCTTCACCCACTTGCCTTGCTCGAGATCCTTGTAGTGCTCGAAGAAATGCGCGATGCGGTCGCGCCAGTGCTGCGGTGCGTCGTCGATGTCGCGGATGTGGGCATAGCCCTTGAATACCTTGTCGGTGGGCACGACGATCAGCTTGGCGTCGCCGCCGGCTTCGTCTTCCATGTTGAGCACGCCGACCGGACGGCAGCGGATCACCGAACCGGCGATCAGCGGCAGCGGCAGCAATACCAGCGCATCGGCGGGGTCGCCGTCACCCGACATCGTGTTCGGCACGTAGCCGTAATTGCACGGATAACGCATCGGCGTCGACAACACGCGATCGACAAAGATCGCGCCGGAGGCCTTGTCGACTTCGTACTTGACCGGTTCGGCGTCTTTCGGAATTTCGATGACGACGTTGATTTCATTCGGCACGTCGCGGCCGGCGGGGACGTGGTCCAGGCCCATGGTGGTGTCCTTGCGGAAACCGCCCATTTTACGCGAGTTGGGCGAGGACTTGGTGCGTGCCTGCGGTTTCCTGGAATTTGTCCAATGAACAACGAAACCGTGAGCGGACGACGTTGCGTAGGGTGAAAACCGGCGCATAGCCGCATGCAGAAGCTTTCATCCGCGAAGGACGCCAAACACGCGAAGAGAAGCTCGATCAGCTCTTCTTTGCGTTCATTTGCGTTCTTCGCGGACAAATTGCTTTTGCTGCACGAAGTAGGTTGGGCCGAGCCCCGCAAGCCCAACGCATTGCGCGGGCGGTGTTGGGCTTCGGCCGATAAAGCCGGCGTCAGCCCAACCTACACTTGCTGCCCGCGTGATTCACCACCATGGGTGTCCGCGTTCGTCTGCGCGGCGAGCGTTCTCGCGGGCATGAACGGGATCAGCAGTTGGCCTGCCAGCGATGCCGGCATCGGTGCGTCGATGCCGTAGCCGGTTGGCCAATGGTCCGGCGACCGGTAGGTACGAAACAGATGATCGACGAAGGAAAACATCGCGGCATAGTTGCCGTCACGCCGGCGGTCGTCGGTGTGGTGCCAGTGGTGGAAAAACGGCGTGGTGACGACGTGTTCCAGAACGCCGAAGCGCCAGCGCACATTGGCGTGCACGAAGAAACCCCACAGCGTGCCGATGACCAGCACCAGGGCCGTGACCGTGGGACTGCCGCCGGTAAGCCCCAGGGCGAGTATGGGGATGAACCCGAACAGTCGCGGAAACACCATGTCAACGGGATGGGCGCGGGTGTTGGTGAGGAAATCAATGTCGCGTGCGCTGTGGTGGATCGAGTGGAACCGCCACAGCAGAGGTATCTCGTGGGTGAAGCGGTGGCCCCAATAGAAGCCGATTTCGCCCACCACCAGACCGAGGATCAGGCGGGCCCAGCCCGGCAGGTCGGCGATCGCCTCGAGCACGCTCCACGGGATCAACTGGTGAACAGCGGCGCCCATGAAAACCAGCGGCGTGCCGATCACTACGCCGATCAGGACCGAATTGATCGCGTAATAACCGAAGTCGGTCAGGAACTGGGTGCGGAAAAGCGCTTGCTTCCGGATGCCGACCAGACGTTCAAGCGGCACGAAGATCGCGCACAGCAATAGCAACCACACCGCGAGGTGGAGAGCCTCGGCAATCAGGGTGTTCATGGCTGCGGAGCTGGCCACTCATCATCCGGGCGCTGAACGCCCGGATGATGGCAAGGGGTCAGGCGAGATCGCCGTCCGCGTCATCGCGGCGCAGCGCGCGACGGCGTGCGAACACGGTCAGCAGGCCCAAGCCGAGCAGGCCGATGCCGAACATGGCCAATTCCGGCGGTTCCGGCACGGCGTGGGTCACCGACACGTTGGTCAGCAAGGACACCGGCGGATAGCCACTCGGCGTACCGACCGCAAGGAATGTCAGCCAGTCCGATGTCGAGTCGGCCTGGAAACTGAACGATGAAGTATTCCAGCCCGTGAAAGCCCCGCTGGGATTGTCGAGGAAGCCGGTATCGTAGTGAAAGCCGTTGCCAACGGACACCAGCAGGGACGACTTCGTGGCGCCGGTTTTGCTCTGCAACTGCGCCGCACCCCAGTCGAAGCTGACCGTGTAGGTGGCGCCAACGGTGAGACCCGTGAGTTGCTGCTTGATGCTGGACTGCACGCCTGCGGCCTGGTCGCCATCGAGTCCGACGAAGGTCAGGGTGCCGTTGGGTGCCGGGATCGGGCCCCACAACTTTTCCTTTCTGGTGTCGCGACCGCTGCCTTGACCCCAGATGCTGTAGGCGTCGGTGTTGACCGCATCGGATTGATTGTTGTACCAGATCTCGTAACCGTTGTTGCCGGTCCAGTCCGTGATGAATTGCTGGGCGGTGAACGTGACGCCATTGGCGCCGCCGCTACCGGTACCGAACTGGGTGGGTACGCTGGTGCCGTTGTTGGTTTGGGAAAAACCACCATTCTGGACCAGATTGACCGGCGTTGCCGAGGCAAAGCCGATCGAACCGACCGCGAGTGCTGTCGCGGCGATGAGAGTTGACAAGCGCATGTTGAGCCCCTTGGATGGCGAACTTGTTCGATAAGGAGAAAGCCAGCTTTCCCGAGCACATTTCGTGCCTGCCAAACATACGCTTGAAAATCAGTCGCTTGATTACTTGGTACACAAGAGAAAAACGGGAAATCGTAAATAAATCCGACACATTTGCTGGTGCCGAAAATCGGGTTGGCGGCCGCAGGGGATGGTGTGGATACCGCCCGATACGCGCGCGAAAACACGTTCTCAGCAGGTAACGGTTTGGTTTGAAATTTGAGCCGTTCGCGCTGAGCCTTTCGGCAAGCTCAGGACAGGCTACGTGAGCAGAGCGGACGAGGTCGAAGCGTCGATTGTCCTTCGACTCCGCGCCTTCGGCGCTACGCTCGGGACGAACGGATTTTCAAACTCAGCCATTACCCCGCAGCACCATTGCTGCGCGCCAAAACGAAAAACCCCGCGCAAGGCGGGGTTTTTCGTGTAACACGGCGATCCGAAGATCAATGCAACGACAGCAGCGGAATGATGAGCAGCGCCACGATGTTGATGATCTTGATCAGCGGGTTCACGGCCGGGCCGGCGGTGTCCTTGTACGGGTCGCCCACGGTGTCGCCGGTGACCGCGGCCTTGTGGGCCTCGGAACCCTTGCCGCCGAAGTTGCCGTCCTCGATGTACTTTTTGGCGTTGTCCCAGGCACCGCCACCGGTGGTCATCGAAATGGCGATGAACAGGCCGGTGATGATGGTGCCGATCAGGACGCCACCCAATGCCACGGGCCCCAGGATCAGGCCGACCAGGATTGGCACCACGATCGGCAGCAGCGACGGGATGATCATTTCCTTCACCGCCGATTTGGTCAGCATGTCGACCGCGCGGTCGTACTCGGGCTTGCCGGTGCCGTCCATGATGCCCTTGATCTCGCGGAACTGACGGCGGACCTCCTCGACCACCGACCCGGCAGCACGACCCACGGCTTCCATGGCCATCGCGCTGAACAGGTACGGGACCAAGCCGCCGATCACCAGGCCGATGATGACCATGTGATCGGAGAGATCGAACGTAAAGGTCTGTTGGAATTTGACCTCGAGATGGTGGGTATAGTCGGCGAACAGCACCAGCGCCGCCAGCACCGCCGAGCCGATCGCGTAGCCCTTGGTCACCGCCTTGGTGGTGTTGCCAACAGCGTCCAGCGGATCGGTCACGCCGCGCACTTCCGCCGGCAACTCGGCCATCTCGGCGATGCCACCGGCGTTGTCGGTGATCGGACCGTAGGCATCCAGCGCCACGATCATGCCGGTCATCGACAACATCGCGGTCACCGCGATCGCGATCCCGTACAGGCCGCCGGAGTAATACGCCAGCCAGATCGACGCACACAGCGCCAGCGCCGGCCAGGTGGTGGCTTTCATCGAAATGCCGAGGCCGGCGATGATGTTGGTGCCATGGCCGGTGGTGGAGGCCTTGGCGATGTGCTTGACCGGCCCGTGCTCGGTACCGGTGTAGTACTCGGTGATCCACACGATCAGCCCGGTCAGGACCAATCCGTTCAAGGCACAGAAGAACAACCGTTCGCTGCTGATGGCGGCGGCACCGGTGCCGATGCCGTTCGGGAACAGCCCGTTGGTGAGGAACCAGAACGCGATGGCGGCGAGGATCGCCGACACGATCACGCCGCGATACAGCGCGCCCATGATCGAACCACCTTCCTTCACCTTGACCACGAAGGTGCCGATCACCGAGGCGATGATCGAGGCGGCACCCAGCAGCAGCGGGTACAGCACCGCATCGGGATTGGCTGCGAAGGTCAGGCCGCCCAGCAGCATCGTTGCGACCACGGTGACCGCGTAGGTTTCGAACAGGTCCGCCGCCATGCCGGCGCAGTCGCCGACGTTGTCGCCGACGTTGTCGGCGATTACCGCCGGGTTGCGCGGGTCGTCTTCGGGAATGCCGGCCTCGACCTTGCCGACCAGGTCCGCGCCGACGTCGGCGCCCTTGGTGAAGATGCCGCCGCCGAGGCGCGCGAAGATCGAGATCAGCGACGAGCCGAAGGCCAGCCCCACCAGCGCGTCCAGTGCGGCTTCCTGGCCGAAGCCGAAGCCCCTCGTCAGGATCATGAAATAGGCCGTGACGCCCAGCAGTGCCAAGCCCACCACCAGCATTCCGGTGATGGCGCCGCCGCGAAAGGCCACGTTCATGGCCTTGCTGATGCCGCCACGTGCGGCTTCGGCGGTGCGTACGTTGGCACGCACCGAGACGTTCATGCCGATGTAGCCGGTCGCGCCGGAAAGAATCGCGCCGACGGCGAAACCGACGGCGGTCGGCCACGCGAGCAGGAAGCCGATCAAGAGGAACAGCACCACGCCGGCGATTGCGATGAAGCTGTACTGGCGATTGAGGTACGCCTTCGCGCCGACCTGCACTGCCTGCGCGATCTCACGCATTCGTTCATTGCCGGTCGGCTGCTTCAAGATCCAGCCGGTCGAGAACACTCCGTAGAGAATCGCCACGACCGCGCAAGCGAGCGCGATCCACAAGCCGTACTGCTCCAGCATGGGAAACCTCTTCAGCGTGCGCCCGACGGGCAATCGCGCGAGTATACCGGTATGCCGTCGGCGGGCCAGCCTCGGGCGCCGGGACAAGGAGCGGCGTTCGCGTTTGCCGTTCTGCAACGCCATCGGGTTCTCCGCCGGCAAGGCGTGGCTCCCGGAATGATGATGCAAGGATTCCTGCGGGACAGCACACCGGGTTGTCCTTCGTCGCGCTGGCCGGAGTACAACCGCTGGCATGCTGTTCCGCATCGCCGCCGACATCGTCCTCGTCCTGCACCTCGCTTTCATTGTGTTCGTGGTGGCGGGCGCGCTGCTGGCGTTGCGTTGGCGCTGGATCCCGTGGTTGCAGCTTCCGGCCGCGGCGTGGGGTTTTTTTGTCGAAATCAGTGGTGATTATTGCCCATTGACCGGCATCGAAAATGCGCTTCTGCATCGCGCGGGTTTGGCCGGCTACCACGGTGGCTTCATCGCGCACTATCTGCTGGCGGTGATTTATCCGGCCGGATTGACGCGACACGTCCAGTTTCTGCTGGCGGCCATCGTGGTGGTGTTGAATCTTGCGGTTTACGGATGGCTGTTGGCGCAGAGGCTGCGCTCGCAACGTGGTTGCGATAGCTGATTCTTGCGCACTCGGGCACCGTGGCATACGCTGGCGCGATGAACACATCGAGTTTCGCGGCGCGCCGCGCCGCTTTCCGCAAGTTGCACGAAGGTGGCTGTTTCCTGGTTCCGAATCCATGGGATGCGGGCTCCGCGCGGATGTTGGCCGCGCTGGGTTTCAAGGCGCTGGCGACCACCAGTTCCGGTTTCGCTTGGTCGCAAGGGCGCCCGGACAATGCAATGGATGTCGAAGCCGTGCTGGCCAATTGCCGCGCGATCGTCCAAGCCACCGATTTGCCGGTGAACGCCGATTTCGAAGACGGCCACGCGCGCGATCTGGAAGGGCTGAAGGACAATGTTCGTCGCTGCATCGACACCGGTGTTGCAGGGTTGTCGCTCGAAGATTCCACCGGCGATTCCGCGCAGCCCTTGTACGACTTCGACGAAGCCGTCGCGCGAATGCGCGCTGCGCGCGAGGCCATCGATGCGTCCGGCGAGGACGTGATGTTGATCGGCCGCGCCGAATGTTTTCTCGTCGGTCACGCCGATCCGTTGAACGAATCACTGAAGCGCCTGCGTGCCTACGCCGAGGCCGGTGCCGATTGCCTGTACGCACCGGGTGTCGGCAAGCCCGAACAGATCACGGCCATCGTCGAAGCTGTCGCGCCGAAGCCGGTCAACGTGTTGGTCGGGCGGCCGGGCAGCTACACGCTGGCGGACCTGGCCGAACTCGGCGTGCGCCGCGTCAGTGTCGGCGGTGCACTGGCCGGTGCCGCGTGGGGCGGTGCGTTGCGTGCCGCGCGCGTGCTGTCCGAAGGCCGCTTCGACGGCTTCGCCGAAAACGCCACGCACGCGGAATTGAACGAATTGTTTGCACCGTAGGTTGGGCTGAACCCGCGCCTTTTGCGGATGGAGCCCAACACGACTCGTTCGGCAGGATCGTGATTCGCACAACCACGGGTCGTCTGTTGGGCTTCGCGAGAAGCCGCTCAGCCCAACCTACGATTCTGTTGGATCGTGGGAGCGGCCCATGGCCGCGACTGGGTTTTGCGGCGCATCGATTCGCGTGCAACAGCATCGTAGGTTGGGTTGAATCCGTGCATTGTGCGGATGACGCCCAACACGGCTCGTTCGGCAGGATCGCGATTCGCACAACCACAGGCCGCCTGTTGGGCTTCGCGAGGAGCCGCTCAGCCCAACCTACGATTCTGCGGATCGTGGGAGCGGCCCACGGCCGCGATGGAGCTTTGCAATGTTATCGATTCGCGCGCAACAGCAAAAGACGGCGCTACGCGCCGGCGCGCTCCTGCGTGCGTCTTGCGAATGGCGGTAGCGTCGCAGGTTGGGTTGAGCCTGCGTTTTTTGCAGGCGAAACCCAACATGGCCCGTTGATATTGTTGGGGTTCGCAAGAACTCGTTCAGTCCGACCTACGCCGTGAATGCTGGCAGCTTTTTCTTCACGGCCACGTTTTTCAGAGCAACGTATTTGGGCAGGCCGTCGCGGCCATACGGCGGTGGCGCTTCGCCGCCGATCAGAGGCGAAAGGTATTTGCGCGCGACAGCGGTAATGCCGTAACCGTCCTTCGTGATGAACGAGCGCGGCAGCTTCTTTTCGCGATTGGCGATTTTCTCCAGCGGCGCCGCTTCGATCTTCCAGCGGTACGGTGCGTCGGACGTGCGCGTGATCACCGGCATCACGGCGTTGTGGCCGGCCAGCGCGTACTCGACCGCGGCGCAGCCGGCCGCCTGCGCTTGTTCTACGTCGGTTTTCGAGGCGATGTGTCGTGCCGAGCGTTGCAGGTAATCGGGCAGCGCCCAGTGCGTTTTGAATTCCAGCTTGTCACGGATCATGCCCGCCAGCGCGGGCGCGACGCCACCGAGTTGGGTGTGGCCGAATGCATCCTTGCCGGCGTCAGCATCGGCAACGAGACGGCCATCGGCGTCACGGATGCCTTCGCTGGCGGCGACCACGCAATAGCCGACGCGATCCACCGTCTCCCGTACACGCGCAAGGAATTTTCGTTCATTGAATGGCAGCTCCGGGAACAGGATGACGTGCGGTGCGTCGTTTCGGCCCTCGCCGGCAAGCCCCGCGGCCGCCGCGATCCAGCCGGCGTGGCGGCCCATCACTTCCATCACGAACACCCTGGTCGAGGTGTCCATCATCGACATCACGTCCAGCGCACATTCGCGCAAGCTGACCGCAGTGTATTTGGCGACCGAACCGAAACCCGGGCAGCAGTCGGTGACGGCGAGATCGTTGTCCACGGTTTTCGGCACGCCGATGCAGCGGATGTCGTAGCCCATCGTCTTGCCGAGTTTCGAAAGTTTCAACGCGGTATCCGCCGAATCGTTGCCGCCGTTGTAGAGGAACCAACGGATATCGTGGGCGCGGAACACATCGATCAGGCGTTCGTATTTCGCGCGGTCGTCCTCCGGCGATTTCAGTTTCACCCGGCACGAGCCGAATGCACCGCCCGGCGTATGCGCGAGCGCGCGGATTGCGGACGGCGATTCCTTGCGCGTGTCAATCAAATCCTCGCGCAATGCGCCGAGGATCCCGTTGCGTGCTGCGTAGGCGGTGATCCCGTGCTCGCGGCAGGTCTCGATCACCGACGCCGCAGTGGCGTTGATGACGGCGGTGACGCCGCCTGACTGCGCGTACAATAGTCTGGCTGTGGTGTTCATGGTCGCGTGCCTGCGGTGGGTCCGTGCCGGGCGTGGCGTTGACGGGGTGGTTGTGCGGCCGCTAGCGTAACCCCCATTGGGAAATTTGTAACGAAGGCGCCGCCTCCCGCGGGCCGAAGAGGAAACGCATGCGCATCGTATTGCTCGGCGCGCCCGGTTCGGGCAAGGGTACCCAGGCCAAGCGGTTGAAGGTGGAGCTCAAGCTTGCGCATATTTCGACTGGAGACCTGCTGCGTGCGGCGGTCAAGGCCGGCACACCGTTGGGGTTGAAGGCCAAGGCCGTGATGGAAGCGGGGCAATTGGTTTCCGACGACATCGTGCTCGGCTTGCTGGAAGAGCGGCTGGCCGATGCCGATACGCGAACCGGGTTCATCCTGGATGGTTATCCGCGCAATCTTGCGCAGGCCGACGCGCTGGATCAATTGCTGCAACGGCTTGGGCAACCGCTCGACGCGGTGCTGAAGTTGAACGTGCCGGATGCCGACATCCTCAAGCGTTGCGAAATCCGCTTCGAGCAAGAACACCGCGCCGACGACAATCCGGATACCGTGCGCAAGCGCCTCGCGGTCTATGCCGAACAGACCGCGCCGGTTGCGGATTTCTACGCGCAACGCGGGTTGCTGACGGAAATCGACGGGGTGGGGGCCATCGACGCGATCGGCGCTCGCCTGCTTGCGGTGCTGCGCCGACGCGCCAGCGCCAACGCCTGAACCTTGCTTGCCTTTCTCGCCAGCATTCGTGACCTGTGCCTGTTTCGGCGCGGGCCCGAGGATTTGCCGTATTCGCCTGCGCTGCTGATCGCATTGCTGATCGCAAGCGTGGTCATCGAAGGGCTGTTCGATGCTTACCGGGGCGTGCAGCCGCTGCTGATGCCGGTCGCGCTGGCCGGAACCCTCGCGACACTGGGGGTGCTGTTCCTGGTGCTGCGTGGACGCCGCAAGCCGGAACGCTTCATGCAGACCGCATTGGCATTGGTCACGACCAGCTTGTTGTTCGAACTCATCGTGTTGCCGCTGTCGTTGTTGGTGATGCCATTCGCACAGGCCGCCGCGCATGCGACCAATCCCCCCAACCCGACGCAGGCACAAGCGTTGGCGCTGTTGGCGATGTTCGCGTTCGCGATCTGGCAGATCTGCATTTCGGTCAACATCTTGCGCCGCGCGCTGGAGATCCCGATCGTCGGCGGGGTATTGGTCTTGTTGCTGCTGGTCTGCGTGAACTGGATCGTGGTTTCGCTGGGCGCGCACCTGGTCGGCGTGACCTGAAGGTTCGGGAAAGGTCGCCATGCGCATCCACATCCTCGGCATCTGTGGGACGTTCATGGGTGGCGTGGCGGCACTGGCGCGCGAGCTTGGTGTCGAGGTGGAAGGTTCCGACGCCAACGTTTATCCGCCGATGAGCGACCAGTTGCGCGCGCTCGGCGTCACCTTGCAACAGGGCTGGTCGGCGGAACACCTGAAGCCGGCGCCGGATCTGGTGGTGGTCGGCAACGCGTTGTCGCGCGGCAATCCGTCCGTCGAGTACATGCTCGACGCACGCTTGCCGTACATCTCCGGTCCGCAGTGGCTGGGCGAGAATGTGTTGCGCGGGCGGGAAGTGCTGGCGGTTGCCGGCACGCACGGCAAGACGACAACATCCAGTCTGCTGGCCCATCTGCTCGAATCGGCAGGAACAGCGCCGGGGTTTTTGATCGGCGGCGTGCCGGAAAATTTCGGGGTGTCGGCAAGGTTGGCGACTCTTGAACCCTTCTCCCTTCGGGAGAGGGGCAGGGGTGAGGGTCCGATATCACCGGATGCCAAGTTACACGAGCCCGGACCCTCATCCGGCCCTTCGGGCCACCTTCTCCCGGAGGGAGAAGGAAACAAGGTGTCGCCTATGGCGACGCCGTTTGTTCTGGAAGCCGACGAATACGACACCGCATTCTTCGACAAGCGCTCGAAGTTCGTGCACTACCACCCGAACATCGCGATCCTCAACAATCTCGAGTACGACCACGCCGACATCTTTCCTGACGTCGCTGCGATCCAGCGCCAGTTCCACCATCTGGTGCGGACGGTGCCCGGCAACGGGCGGTTGATCGTCAATGCCGAAGACGCACGCGTTGCCGAGGTGCTGGCGATGGGGTGCTGGACGCCGGTGGAAACGTTCGGTATCGATGCGGGCGATTGGCGCGCGCGGCTGCTTGTGGCCGACGGTTCGGCGTTTGCGGTGGCGCACGGTGGCGAGTTGGTCGGTGAGGTGCACTGGAACCTGACCGGCCGCCACAACGTGATGAATGCACTGGCGGCGCTGGCGGCGGCCCATGCCGCAGGAGTTGATCCGAAACGCTTGCTTCCGGCATTCGCGACGTTCGAAAGTGTCAAACGTCGCATGGAGTTCGTCGGCGAATGCGCCGGCGTACACGTGTACGACGATTTCGCGCACCACCCCACTGCAATCGCGACCACGCTTGCGGGATTGCGCGCGAAGAACGGCAAGGCACGCATCCTGGTCGCGCTGGAACCACGTTCCAACTCCATGCGCACCGGCGCTCACGCCGCGACATTGGCACCGTCATTTGCCGATGCCGACAAGGTCGTGCTGCTGCAGCGCCCGGAGCTTCCCTGGGACGCGCATCGGGTGGTGGATGCGTTGTCCGGTCGTGGCGCAACCGCCGCGTCGGTGGACGAATTGATCGCAACCGTGGCTCGTGAGGCACGCGCAGGCGATTACGTGGTTTTCATGTCCAACGGCGGTTTCGAGAACGCGCCGCGGCGGTTCCTCGATGTCCTGCAGGCCCGTTAGACTCGACGCGTGAAGCGCCAAGAGATCGCACTTTTCCCGCTCAGCACCGTGCTGTTTCCCGGCAGTCTGCTGGGTCTGCGCATTTTCGAATCGCGCTATCTCGACATGGTGCGCGAATGCGCGCGCGCCGACGATGCCTTCGGCGTGTGCCTCATCATGCAGGGGCAGGAATCCGGCACGCCGGCGATGCCCGCGGCGGTCGGCACGCTGGCGCACATCATCGATTTCGACACGCTGCCTGACGGCTTGCTCGGGATCAGCGTCACCGGAGGTGCACGTTTTCGCGTGCTGAAATCGCGCGTGCGTGGCAATGGCCTGATGGTAGGCGAGATCCGGCGTTGGCCGGATGAGCCCGAGATCCCGGTGCCGATCGAGTTCGCATTGTTGCCTACCATTCTCGAACGGCTGGCTGAACAGGCCGGCCTGTCGTGGCGCAACGGTCCGCGCGAACGCTACGAGGATGCGAGTTGGGTCGGGTTTCGCCTTGCCGAACTGCTGCCGCTCGGCGATACCGAGCGACAACAGTTGCTCGAAGTCACCGACCCGCTGGAGCGATTGGCAGCCCTGCGCGACACGGTGCCGCGCTTCCAGAAACCCTAAAGAAACCGGGACCGGGGTCCGGGTCACTTCCCCTGAGCCAATGGGAGGTCAGCCACAGATGGGCGAAAAGAGACTTCGACATCAATTCTCGTAAGCTTTTCACATATACTTATGGTATATATATCTAAAAAGAGGAAGATGGCCGGGTCGCCACGGCGACATCCCATTCCCTGTCAGGAGAGACCATCATGAAACCCCTTGCAATTGCATGTGCGCTGGCTTTGGGGCTGGCAATGACCGCCACCGCCCCGAGCGTGCTCGCTCAGCCTGTACCCGCTGCGCCCCAAGCCGCATCCAGCCCGGCTGCGGCGCCTGCCGCTCCGAAACTGCACGCGGCGTTGCGTGCGCTGCTGCACGGTCACATCGTTGCCACCCGCGATTACGCGCTCGCGGTACACGCGGGCAACAAGGCCCACGCCAAGAAGGCGGCGAATGCTGCCGTCGCCAACGCCAAGCAGATCGCCAATGCGGTGGCCGGGTTTTACGGCAAAGCCGGTGGCGATGCGTTCCTGAAGTTGCTGGCGGGCCACTGGGGTGGTGTGAAAGCCCTGACCGATGCGACGCATGCACACAACAGCGCGGCCGAGCAAAAGGCGATGCAGGATCTGGCAACCAACGGCACCCAGATCGCGAAGTTCCTGTCGAGTGCCAACCCCAATCTGCCGGAGGAAACGGTGAAGGGCCTGTGGATGATGCACGTCAACGACCACAAGATCCAGGTCGAAGAGATGATGTCCAATGCACCCGAAGCGGAGCAGGCGAAGGCCTGGGCCGAGATGCAGGAACATGCGAATACCATCGCCGACGCGCTGGCCGGTGGCATTGCCAAGCAGTTCCCGAACAAGGCAGATTGATACCATGAAGAACGTGAACGCCCTGCGGCAACTGGGCACGACGCAGCAGCGATTGCTGCGCAAGTTGCTGTCCTGCCCGCAAGGCGCGACCGTCGAGGAACTGTGCCGAGCCCTTGGCATCACCCACAACGCGATCAGGCAACACCTGGCCGCGTTGATGGCGGCAGGGTTTGTCGAGCATGGCGAATCCGTCCCGAGCGGTGGCAGGCCGCGTGGCTGCTACGTCTTGCAACCGGCAGGGCGGGAACTGTTTCCACGCAATTACGCGCTGATGGCGCGCGGCATGATCGAATATCTCTATGCGCATGCGGGTACCGCAGCCGTGCAGGAGATGCTGGCCGAGATGGGGGCGCGGCTGGGTGGCGAAGCAACCTCGCGGATCGCTGCGGCGAACAGCCCGGAAGAAGCAACACGCCTGCTGACCGAGCAGCTCGACGTGCTTGGGTACGAGGCACAGACCGTGCGCAGCGGAGATCACGAAGAAGTGGAAGCGTGGAATTGCGTGTTTCACTCATTGGCACGTGCGCACCCGGACGTGTGCCGGTTCGACCTTGCTTTCATGAGTGCGGCCACTGGGCGCCCGGTGCAACGCACGCAGTGCATGTTGCATGGAAGCCCGACATGCCGGTTCCGGGTCGGCTCGCCCGAGAAAGCCGTCAGCTCGATCGAAGCTGCTGTTGTGAAAAGTCAGGCCAGGGAAGGCCGCTCTGGTGATGCATGACCGAAAATATTTGTGCGCGCCGGGAGTTTCAGCGAAGCAGCGATCAGGGACGATCGCACAAACAATGCGCCAGATCGGCAATCAGGTCGTCCGCATCTTCCAAACCAATCGACAACCGCACAAGGCCTGGTGGCGCCTGGGTGTGCTCGCCTTCGGCCGAGGCGCGGTGCTCGATCAAGGATTCGCAGCCACCCAGCGAGGTGGCATTGGTGAAGATCTTGGTGTTGCGCGCGAGCGCCACGGCCGCGTCATAGCCACCACGCAACTCCACACTCAGCATCGCGCCGAAGTCGCGCATCTGACGCTTTGCGATCGCGTGGCCGGGGTGGTCGGACAGCCCTGGATAATTCACCCGTTCGATCGCGAGGTGGGTGGCGAGGAACGTCGTCACCTTGCGCGCATTCGCGCAGTGCATCGCCATCCGCGCTGGCAGCGAGTGACAGCCGCGCAGGGTCAGCCAAGCGCTGAAGGGTGACGCGATCGCGCCGGTGAGCAGGCGTCGCGCGGCAATGCGCTCGGCGAAATCGTCGTTTTTCGCAAAGATCAGCGCACCGCCAAGCACGTCGCTGTGGCCGCCGAAATACTTGGTGGTCGAATGCATCACCACGTCCGCGCCGAGTTCGAGCGGTCGTTGCAGGGCTGGTGTGGCGAAGGTATTGTCGCAGGCGAACCGCGCGCCGGCTGCATGCGCGATTTTTGCCAACTCGGCAAGATCGCTGATCCGCAGCCGCGGATTGGAGGGCGACTCCGCCCACAGCAGCGCGACGCCGCCTGCACAGGCGGTGCGCACGGCATCGAGGTCGGTCGTGTCGACCGTGATCACCGTGACGCCTCGCTCGGGCAATACCTCACTGACGTAACCACGCGTGCCGACGTAGCAATCCTCCGGTACCAACACGCGCTCGCCGCGTTGCAAGGTATCCAGCACCGCGGCGATCGCGGCCATGCCGGAGGCGAATGCCAGCGCGCGTTCACCGCCTTCGAGCGCGGCCAGTGCCGTTTCCAGCCGGCGCTGGGTCGGGTTGTCCGCGCGTTGATAACTGTACGTGTCGGGCGTGTTTGCGTCCGGGTGCATGAAAGTCGTTGAAAGATGGATTGGTGGCGCAACCGCGCCCGTCTCCGGGTCGGGCTCCGCGCCCGCATGCACCGCGAGCGTGTCGAATTTGTGTGTCATCCCGTTGCCTCCGAACTTGCATGCACTGACCAAGCGCGTCCACGATAGCCGAATCGGCGGTTACACACGGTCTGATTGGCAAGGAGAAAGCATGAAATATCTGCACAGCATGGTGCGCGTGCGTGATCTGGACGCGTCACTCAAGTTCTATTGCGATGGCCTCGGCTTGCGCGAGGCGCGCCGCAGGGAAGTGCCGGAAGGCAAGTTCACGCTGGTGTTTCTGTCGGCTCCGGGCAGCCCCGAGGCCGAAATCGAACTGACGTACAACTGGGGTTCGAAAGAGGATTACGGTTCCGCCCGCAACTTCGGCCACCTTGCGTTCCGCGTCGACGACATCTACACCACCTGCGCGCATCTCGCCAGCATGGGTGTGACGATCAACCGGCCGCCGCGTGACGGACACATGGCGTTCGTGCGCTCGCCCGACCTGATTTCGATCGAGTTGCTGCAGAAAGGCGATCCGCTGCCGCCGGCGGAGCCTTGGCAATCCATGCCCAATACGGGCGTCTGGTAAGTTCCACGCCGTCATCCCGGCGCAAGCCATGATCCATTTTGGTTTCCGGGACAACATCAAAATGGATTGACTCGCCGCATCCTGCGGCTCGCCCTTCGGGCCATCGGCTTCGCCGATGTTCGCTCCGGCATCCAGCCTCCGCAGTCGGGTTCGATTGCCGATGAATCCGGCAACCGCCCCGGAATGACGACGGAGGTTATGCTTTCCCGAGTCCAGAGTCCAGAGTCCAGAGTCCCGAGTCCCGAGTCCCGAGTCC